>NZ_JBSFGB010000007.1:207630-379266 GCF_053596375.1 Streptomyces sp. NPDC001709
CCACCGCACTACGACCACTACGGCCGAGCGCCGCCGCCAATACGCCCGCTCCGGTAGGGCCGGTCGACGGCACGACGGATGCCGGAGACACACCCACCGACGACAGCCCGGCCGCCACAGCAGAACCCACCTCCGCCGACTCCCCGACTACCACCGCACTACGACCACTACGGCCGAGCGCCGCCGCCAATACGCCCGCTCCGGTAGGGCCGGTCGACGGCACGACGGGTGCCGGAGACACACCCTCCGACGGCTGCGCGGCCATCGGCCGAGCCGTGGACGCGAGCGCGTTCCCGGCCATCGTCGGCGCCTCCAACCCGGTAGGGCCGGCGGGCGGCGCGGCCGGTGCCGGGGATTCGCCCACCGGCGGTCGCCCGGCCACCACAGCAGGACCCGCCTCCGCCGATGCGCCCAGCCCACTAAGAAAGGGGGCTGACGCCGATGCGCCCAACCCTGGCGGGTCTACCAGCAGCACGGGCGATGCCGGGCATGCGCCGGCCGGTGGTTGCGGCGTGGACGCGAGTGTATGGGCAGCCGTCGACGGCGGAATTCCGGCAGGCGCCGACGACTGACCCGCTTCCGCCGAATCCCCGGCCGCCACCAATGCCCCCAGCCCGACAAGGCCGGTCAGCGGCACGGCCGGTGCCGGTGACACACCCGCCGACGGCGCGTTCCCGGCCATCGTCGGCGCCTCCAACCCGGTAGGGCCGGCGGGCGGCGCGGCCGGTGCCGGGGATTCGCCCACCGGCGGTCGCCCGGTCGCCGCAGCGGGACCCGCCGTCGATGCGCCCAGCCCGGTGGGGCCGGCGGGCGGCGCGGCCGGTGCCGGATACGCAGCCGTCAGCGGCTGAGGCGTGGACGCGGGTGCGGTTCCGGCCGCCGGAGTATGACCCGTCCCCGTCGAAGTCCCAGCCCCCGGCGGGTGTACGGCGGTCGGGGGAGGAGGTAGTGGGAGGGGGACGCCGGCTGTGGGGGGCGTTGCGTGGGGGTGGTGTGGGGGTGGTGTCGTCCTGGAGAGCAGGTGCGCCGCCGATGTGCCCGGGCCTGTGGGGCCGGGGAGTGGACGGGGCGGCGGCGGTGTCGGCGGTGGCGGGCCCGTCGGCAGCAGGGTCCGGACCAGGCCCGCCATGTCGTGGGGCGCGGCGGGTGCCGTGACCCGGGAGGTCAACGACACCGCCGTCAGCTCCCGTTCGTGCGGGCGATCTCGACGTTCTCCAGGACACCGAGGGCGTCCGGCACCAGGACGGCCGCCGAGTAGTAGGTGCTGACCAGGTAGGAGATGATCGCCTGCTCGTTGATGCCCATGAAGCGGACGTTCAGGCCGGGCTCGACCTCGTCCGGGATGCCGGTCTGGTAGAGGCCGATGACACCCTGGTCGTCCTCGCCGGTACGCATGGCGATGATCGACGTCGTACCCTGCTCGCTGATCGGGATCTTGCTGCAGGGCAGCAGCGGCACCCCGCGCCACGCGGGCAGGTGGTTGCCGTTCAGTTCGATGCCGCCGAAGTAGATGCCCCGCTTGTTGCACTGGCGGCCGAACGCGGCGATCGCCTTGGGGTGGGCGAGGAAACAGCGGGTCTTGCGCCGCATGCTCAGCAGCTCGTCCATGTCGTCCGGCGCCGGCGGGCCCGAGAAGGTGGAGATCCGCTGGTCGAAGTCGGCGTTGTTGAGCAGGCCGAACTCCTCGTTGTTGATCAGCTCGTGCTCCTGCCGCTCGCGCAGCGCCTCGATGGTCAGCCGCAACTGCTGCTGCGTCTGGTTCATCGGCTCGTTGAAGAGGTCGGCGACCCGGCTGTGCACCCGCAGCACGGTCTGCGCCACACTCAACTCGTACTCACGCGGGGTGAGTTCGTAGTCGGCGAAGGTCTGCGGCAGGGTCTCCTCGCCCACGTGCCCGGAGGAGAGCGCGATCTCCGCCTCGCCCGACTTGCTCAGCTTGCGGTGCCCGTTGGAGCTGATCTGCTGCACATGCCTGCGCAGCGCCTCGTGCCGGTCGGCGACCGCCTTGTACGCGGTCATGGGCAGCGCGAGAACCGTGGTGGCGGTCAGCGCGCGGGCCGTGAAGTCCCACTTCTTGGCCTGCCCGGACATCACCCGGCCGCCGAAGGTGTCCCCGTCCGCCAGCAGTCCGATCACGGCTTCGTCGCCGTACGGCCCCTCGCCGATCTTCTCCACCTTGCCATGCGCGATCAGGTACACCTGGTCGGCCTTGCGGCCCTCCTGCACGATGATCTGGCCCGGAGCGAACTCCTTCTGCACGAACTTGTCGGCCAGCGCACCGAGCACGTCGGCGTCCGTGAAGCCGCGCAGCAGCGGCAGTTCGCCCAGTTCGGCGGGGATCACCTGGACCTTCGAGCCGGTCTTCACGAAGGTCACCCGGCCGTCGCCCACGGTGAACGACAGGCGGCGGTTGACCCGGTACGTCGCGCCGGGCACGTTCACCCAGGGCAGCATGCGGCTCGCCCAGCGGGAGGTGATGCCCTGCATCTGGGGTTCGGACTTGGTGGTGGTGGCGAGATTGCGCGCCGCCGCGGTGCTGAGGCTCTGCTGCTCGCGCTGCTGCTGCTCGGACTCCGGGCCCGCCGCCGGTGCGGTCACTGTGGTGTCGAGGGGCATGGCTCTACCTCGTCTTCCATGACACGTAAGGGGCGCGACGACCTGCTGTCATCACGCTGCGTACACAGAAGTAGCAGAGTCGCTAACGTTGAGTGATCAAGCCGGAGGGCGCGCGAGAGCAATCGACGCACTCGACGTGCGCCCCTCGCGCGCCCCTTGCGGACATAACCCCTGGTCGAACGTTTCCGCAGGTCAACGCTGGATGACTGTTCACCGGCGAGAATCGGTACGGGCCATCGCCTACTCACAGTGACCGGCGTGGCGCGCACCCGCCTACGTGTTCGGACACTCCTTCCACGCCAGGTGGTAGATCGTACTGATGTCCCCGTCCGTCGAGTCCATCGTCATGAAGCTGACCTTGCCGGGCGAGCTGGTGCCCGCGTTCACCCGCAGCTCGGTGTTGATGTTGAAGTTGCGCAGCACCCCGCAGGGCGCCCAGACCAGCTGGGCCCAGTCGGTGCTGTCGGTGGCCTGCCAGTCGTCGTTGTAGGCGCCGGTGAAGGGGTGGGTCTTGGGGACGGTCTGCGAGGAGCCTTGGAAGTAGTACGAGGCCTTCTGGGTCGCGCTCGCGCCGGGCTGCAGGGACAAGAAGCCCCGGTAGTCGGCGCTGGCTATCGCGTAGGTGAAGCCCTGGGGGACGTGCACCACCAGGTTGAGCTGGCAGTTCTTGCGGAAGGCCGTCGGGTCGGAGTTGCCGCCCACCTGGGCCAGGTAGCTGCTGTAGGTCACCGTGAAGGCGGTGTTGTCCGGCGAGACGGCCACCGCGGCCGTGCCCGCGGGACAGCCGGAGCCGTTCACCGTCGCCACGTCGATGACGATCTTGTCCGGGGGCGGGTTGTCGATCGGGCCGCCCGCGACTGCGTGGGCGGGTAGCGCGGTGGTGAGCAGCGCCGCCACGGCACCGCTCAGGAGGAATCCACCAGCCATGGTTTCTCCCGTGGTCGAGTGTGGGGGGTCTGTGTGGAGCCTGTGAAGCGCTCCGCATCGTAGGAAGCCCCGCTCACCGCCGGGAGGTTCAACTCCGGCCATTCACAACCGGCCGTTCACACCGGGCCGCTACGGGTTCTCCCAGGCGGCCGGCTCCGCCGCCAGGGCCCGTACCGGCTCGGGCAGCGCGTCCGCCGCGAGGTCGGCGAGGGTGACACCCTCCAGGATCCGGCGGACGTTCGCACGCAGCGCGATCCACAGGGGCAGCAGGGGCTGTGCGGTGCCGGTGTAGGCGAGGGCCGTCGGGCGTTCCCCGCGGACCGATACGATCGGGCCGTCCACCGCGCGGATCACGTCCGCGACCGTGACACCGGCCGCGTCCCGCGCCAGCCGGTAACCGCCGCCTCCGCCGCGCCGGCTGTCGACGATCCCGCCGCGCCTGAGGTCGCCCAGGATCCCTTCCAGGAACTTGTGCGGGATGCCCTGGGCGGCGGCGATTTCCTCCGCCTTCACCGGGCCGTTACCCTGCCGTACGGCCAGTTCCAGTACTGCCCGTACCGCGTAATCCGCCCGTGCCGAGATCCTCATGGGTCCATTGTGGGGCGTCGCCGCATGGAGAATGGCCTTCGCCCGCGCCCCGTAAGATCGCCCGGGAGGATCCACCTTGGCGCTCAGCAGACGTACTTTCAGTGCCCTGGCCGGCTCGACCGCGCTCGGGCTCGCCCTGGGCGGCAGCGGCGGCCCCGGGGCGCCCTCGGCCTACGCGGCGCGCAGTGTGCCGACCGGCCCGGCACCCGCCCCGCCGAGCGCCGACGGCGAGCGGCACACCATCGGCTACGACCGGTACTCGCTACTCGTCGACGGCAGACGGCTGGTCGTCTGGTCCGGCGAGATGCACCCCTTCCGGCTGCCGAGCCCGTCTCTGTGGCGGGACGTGCTGCAGAAGATGCGGGCCCACGGCTACAACGCCGTGAGCATCTACGTGGCCTGGAACTACCACTCCCCCGCGCCCGGCCACTACGACTTCACCGGCGTCCGCGACCTCGACCTGTTCCTGCGGATGGCCGCCGAGACGGGCCTGTACGTCATCCTGCGGCCCGGCCCGTACATCAACGCCGAGGTGGACGGCGGCGGCTTCCCCGGCTGGCTGACGGCGACGGAGGGCAGGGCCCGGACCGACGACCCGACCTACCTGGGGCACGTCGACGAGTGGCTGACCCAGGTGAACCGGATCGCCCGCCGGCACCTGTTCACCCAGGGCAACGGCACGATCCTGCTGTACCAGATCGAGAACGAGTACGACGCCCACGCCGGCGACGCCACCGGCCGTGCCTATATGTCCCACCTGTACCGGAAGGTCCGGGCCGACGGCATCGACGTCCCGCTGTTCCACAACGACAAGGGGCGCAACGGGTACTGGGTGCCGGGCTCGTTCGGCACCGGCGGCGAGACGGGCGGCTGGCTGTACGGGTTCGACGGCTATCCGTCGCCGTCCCAGACCCCGCCGGACTGGGGGACGTTCGGGCCCGGCGGGGCCAGGGGCGGGGCCAGCGCCTCGCCGTCCACGCCCGGGTTCGTGCCCGAGTTCGGCGGCGGCTGGTTCGACCCGTGGGGCGGGGCCTGGTTCGACGGCAAGGGGTACGCCGAGTCCCGGCGCACGAGGGACGCCGCGTACGAGCGCCGCTTCTACCTCACCAACCTCGCCAACGGCCTGACCCTGCACAACGTCTACATGACCTTCGGCGGGACCTCCTGGGGCTGGCTGCCCGCGCCGGTCGTCTACACGTCGTACGACTACGGCGCCGCCATCGACGAGGCCCGGAACGTCACCGACAAGATCGCCCCGATGCACCAGCTCGGGCATCTGCTCCAGCGCGTGCCCGACTTCGCCAAGCTGGACCGGGCGGCGGACGTGCACGCCGAGGGCCTGAAGGTCTACCACCTGACCAACCCGGACACCGGCGCGCATGTCTACGTCGCCCGCAACGACGGCACGGACACGGTCACCACCGATGTGCCGACCGACGCCGGCCGGGTGCGGATCTCCCTGCCCGGCAAGGACGCCAGGCTGCTCGCGACCGGGCTGAAGCTGGGCAAGCGGACGCTGAAGTACGCCACCGCCGAGCCGGTGCTGTGGCTGACGGCGGGCCGGCAGGACATCGCGCTGTTCTCCGGGCGCCGCGGGGAGATGGCCGAGCTGGTGCTGGAGTGCAAGGCCGAGCCGGACGTCATGCGTCTCGACCCGGAGGCCGCCTGGGTCGTCGACAACGACGAACTGCATGTGAACGTTCCCCTCGGCCAGGACGGGCTGACCCGTGTGCTGGTGCAGAAGGGCGAGACCGAGACCCCGCTGCTGCTGCTCTTCGCCGACGACGCCACCGTCGTACGCCTCTTCCCGTACGACACCCCGTCCGGGACCCTGCTGGTGTACGGCCCGGCGCTGCTGCGGCACGTCGAACTGCGCGGTTCCGAGGTCCACCTGACGGGTGACGTCACCGGGGCGACGAGCATCGAGGTGTGGGGGCCGCGCGGGATCGACACCCTGGTGTGGAACGGGCGCACGGTGCCCACCCGGGTCACGATGTCCGGCAGCCTGATGACCAACGGCCTGCTGCCGGCCGTCCCCGAGGTGAGGCTGCCCGAGCTGGGCGACTGGCGGATGCGCAGGGAGAACCCGGAGGCCGGTCCCGGCTTCGACGACTCGCGCTGGAGGGTCGCGGACAAGAAGACGTCGTTCAGCACCACACCGGTCCCCGACGGCGGGCCGGTGCTGTCCGCCGACGACTACGGCTTCCACTACGGGGACGTCTGGTACCGGGGCACCTTCTCCGACTCCACCGGCCTGGAGGAGATCTCGCTCGCCTACAGCACCGGCACCCAGGGCCTGCTGATGGCCTGGCTGGACGGGGAACCGCTGGGCACCCACCGGATGCCGGTACCGGACAAGAACACCGCCCGGCAAGGGAGTTGGACGGCGACGGCCGCCCTCCCGGTGCGCGAGGCGCTGCGCTCGCCGGGCCGGCATGTGCTGTCCGTACTCGTGCGGCGCATGCAGCACGACCAGGACGGCAAGGGGCTCGACACGCACAAGGCGGCCCGCGGGCTGACGGCGGCCACCTTCAAGGGCGCCTCGCCCAAGGTGCGCTGGCGGATCCAGGGCGCGGCGGCTCCCGACCCCGTGCGCGGTCCGATGAACAACGGCGGCCTGTACGGCGAGCGGGAGGGCTGGCACCTGCCGGACTTCCGGGACCGCGACTGGGACAGGGCGACGTTCCCGCGGGCGGCCCGGTACCAGGGCGTGACCTGGTACCGGACCACCTTCCGGCTGTCGGTCCCGGCCGACGTCGACGCGTCGATCGGCCTGACCCTTCGGGACGACCCGTACCGCGCCTACCGCGCCCAGATCTTCCTCAACGGCTGGAACCTGGGCCAGTACATCAACAACGTCGGCCCCCAGCACACCTTCGTCCTGCCGAACGGCATCCTGCGCACCCGGGGCACCAACACCCTCGCGCTGGCGGTCCTCTCGGAGTTCACCACGCTGTCGGGGCCGGGGCAGGTGGGCCTGACGCTGCTCGGCAGGACGAGCGGCGGACTGCCGGTCACGCCCGTCTGATCACGCGAGCCTGATCACGTTCCAGGACAGCGGTTCCAGTACGGCGCTGAGGGTGCCGTCCGCCAGGACGGTGCCCTCGACCGGGTGCGGGGTGACCCGCTCGGGATCGTCGAGGGTGTTGCGGGCACCGGGGTCGGCGTCGGCGAGCGCGCTGTGCTCGGTGACGGCCGTCAACTCCATGCCGCCGAGGGCGACTTCGAGGGGCAGGGCGTCCGTGCGGCTGCGGTTGACGGCGAACACCGTGACCGCGCCGTCGGCAGCGCGGACCGCCGTGGCGTGCAGCAGGTCCGTCTCGCCGTACTTCTTCGTCTCGTACGTCGGCGAGTCCACCCGCACGTCGAGCACCTCGCCCCGGCCGTACTTCGACGCCTGCGCGAACGGGAAGAACGTCGTCTGCCGCCAGGCCGGGCCGCCCGGCTCGGTCATGATCGGGGCGATCACATTGACCAGCTGGGCGAGGCAGGCGACGGTGACGCGGTCGGCGTGCCGGAGCAGGGCGATGAGGAGCGAACCGAGGACGACGGCGTCCGTGACGCTGTAGTTGTCCTCCAGCAGACGCGGGGCCTCCGGCCAGTCGCTCTGGTCCAGGGTCTTCGCGTGCTCCTCCCAGCGGGAGAGGTACCAGACGTTCCACTCGTCGAAGGAGAGGTTGATCCTCTTCCTGGACTTGAGCCGGGCGCCGACGTGGTCGGCCGTCGCGACCACGTTCTCGATGAAGGACTCCATGTCGACGGCCGAGGCGAGGAAGGAGTCCACGTCGCCGTCGGTGGGCTCGTAGTAGGCGTGCAGGGAGATGTAGTCGACCAGGTCGTACGCCTCCCGCAGGACGGTCGCCTCCCATGCGGCGAAGGTGGGCATGGCCTGGCTGGAGGAACCGCAGGCGACCAGTTCGACGGCGGGGTCGATCTGGCGCATGGCGCGGGCCGTCTCGGCTGCGACACGGCCGTACTCCTCGGCCGTCTTGTGCCCGGTCTGCCAGGGGCCGTCCATCTCGTTGCCCAGGCACCAGAGCCTGATGCCAAAGGGTTCCTTGTCGCCGTGTGCCGCGCGGAGGTCGGAGAGGGTGGTGCCGGAGGGGTGGTTGGCGTACTCCTGGAGTGCGAGGGCTTCGGCTACGCCGCGGGTGCCGAGGTTCACCGCCATCATCGGCTCGGCTTCGGGACCGAGCTTCTTCAGGAACGCGATGTACTCCGACAGTCCGAAACGATTGGTCTCGGTGGAGTGCCAGGCGAGGTCCAGGCGGCGGGGGCGGTCTGCCACGGGGCCGACCGAGTCTTCCCACCTGTAGCCGGAGACGAAGTTGCCGCCGGGGTAGCGGACGGCGGTGACGCCGAGTTCGCGTACGAGGTCGAGGACGTCCGCACGCAGACCCTGGGCATCTGCTGTGGGGTGGTCCGGCTCGTAGATGCCTGTGTAGACGCAGCGGCCCAGGTGTTCCACGAAGGAGCCGAAGAGGCGGGGGTTCACTTCACCGATGGTGAACGCGGGATCCAGGGTGAAGCGGGCGGTGCTCTTGCTCATGAGGTCCTTCCGAGTGTTCGGAATACCGAATGGCGCTCGTAGCTGCGAACGGGACCGTAGATTTGAAGCGCTTCCGCGTCAATGGGTAGGACACAAGCTCATAGGGTGGTTCTCTCTTTGACGACCGCCGCCGGATCTCATGACGGGCACACGTCCAACGCGTAGGCTCGGACCGGCAGAAGGGGGAGGCGATGGGCATCACGGGCGCGCGCGAGCGGGCGGCATGGCTGGCCGCACGGCTACGGCGCTCCCGTCCGGGCTCGGCGATGCGCTCGCTGGCCGGCGACCTCGGCGCGGCCGTCCGCGCCCGCCCCGAAGCCCCCGACGGCGTACGGGAGTTGTGCGGGGCGCTGTGCGAGGAGATGAGCGCACTGCGCGGCGGGCGGCCGGTTCGCCTGCGCTTCGAGCGCTTCCCGGACGAGATCGAGGTCACCGGGCTGTGGCTGGAGTTCGCCGACTTCGACCTGGTGATCGTGGAGGAGCGGGCCGAGGCCGTACAGCAACTGGTGATCCTGGGCCACGAGTTGTGGCATCTGCACGCCGGGCACCGGCACCCCCACCTGGCCGGAGACGCGGCGGCCCGCGCACTCGCCGACGCGCCCGGCTGGCGGGGCATGCCCCTCACCGTGGCCGCCCGCAACGGCTCCCGGGAGGCCGACGAGGCCGAAGCGGACGACTTCGGACACCGCCTGGCCGCCCTGTTCCGCCCCCACCTCACCGCCTCCGGTACGGGCGCCCCCCTCGGCCCGGTGCAGCGGACCCTGAGCCCGGTGCAAAGGACCCTCGGCTATCGAGGCCGCGAACAGTCGAGCGAGCCGAAGGATCGTGGCGGTGGCGGGAGGGCATGGGGTCCCGCCCGCGACGGGGGCAGCTCCCGCGCGAGCGAACCCGAGCGAGGGGAAGCGGCCCGGCGCGGGGAAACAGCCGAGCGCGGGAAAGCGGCCCGGCGCGAGGAGGAAGCCGAGCGCGGGGCTCCGCGGAGGCGCGAGGTGCCGAGCGCGATCGGGCCCTCGGGGTCCCCGGCCGGTACACCGGAGGCGAGCCGCGCGTCCGGAGGAAGAGGAGCCGCGCGGTGATCCTGGCGTTCGACTCCTCGGGATTCCTCGGTGAGCTGTCCGTCTCCTTCTGGATCCCCACCGCCGTCCTGGCCGCCGCCCTGGCGATCAAGCTGCCCAGCATCATCAAGATGTGGCGGGACCCGATGCTGCGTGCCGTCGGCGGTCTGCTGCTGTTCGCCTGCGCGGTGTTCGTCTTCGCGGCCCCGCGCACCATCGCCTGGACCAACCGGGTCACCGGCGTGCCGAACATCTCGGCGCCCTGGGTGTACTCCCTGATCACCGCGCTCTGCGCGTCCTGGCTGCTGCTCATCATCGCCTGGCGCAACGGCCGCTCCGACCGCTCGGCCCAGACCCGCCGGGTGACCCGCTGGGTCGTCTCGATCTACGCGGGTGTGGTGGTCGCCCTGTGGGTGCTGTTCGCGCTCGCGGACGTGCCGGTGGAGCGGCCGCGGGACCTGGACACGTACTACGCCAACACCCCCTTCATGCGCGAGGAGATCCTGCTCTACCTCGTCGCGCACACCGTGGCCTGCTCGATCACCGCCCGGCTGATCTGGAACTGGATCCGCACCGACGGCCTCGACGCCTGGCTGCGCTGGGGACTGCGGCTGCTGGCCGTCGGCTATGCCACCAACCTGTGCTTCGACGCGGCCAAGCTCACCGCCGTCGTGGCCCGGTGGACCGGCCACGACCTGGACTGGCTCAGCACCAACATGGCCCCGGCGGGCGCGTGCGTCTCCGCCACCCTGGTCGCGGTGGGCTTCATCCTCCCGCACGTCGGCCAGTACCTGCACGAGCGCTGGCACGTCCGGTTGCGGCACCGCGGCCTGGTCCCCCTCTACCAGCTGATGCGCACCGTCACCGGCGAGCGCGAGCCCTTCGCCCCGCACGCCCCCGCCGAACTGCGTCTGATCCGCCGCGAGACCTTCATCCGCGACGCCCTGCTGCAACTGTCCCGGCACCTGGACGAGGACCTGCGCGCGCGTTCGTACGAGGCCGCCCTCACCCTCGGCTACGCACCGGGCCGGGCCAGGGCCCTCGCCGCCGCCCTGACCCTGCTGGACGCGGCCGGCGGCGAGCGGCCGCTGCGCGCCGACGGCACCGGCTCCCCGTCCGGCCCCGACACGGCGTACCTGCTCCAGGAGATCCAGGCCGTGTCCCAAGCCCTCCGCCACCCCGACGACATCCTGGCGGTACGTGCCCACGCGGCCGCCCCGGCAGAGAGCGTGCCCGCGCATGACTGACCGCCCCTCCCCCGCCAGACCGATAGGGCCTGGAACCGCCGTCGTGCTGGGGGGATCCCACACCGGCATGCTCGCGGCGCGTGCGCTCGCCGGGTCCGCCGACCGCGTGGTGATCGTCGAACGCGACACCCTGCCCGAGGGCCCCGCACCCCGCAAGGGGCTGCCGCAGGCCCGGCACGCCCACATGCTGTGGTCGGGCGGGGTACGGGCCATGGAGGAGCTGCTGCCCGGGATCACCGACGCGCTCAGCGCCGCCGGGGGGCGCCGGCATCCGGTCACCACGGGCGTGGTCGCGCTCTCCCCGCAGGGCTGGTTCCGGCGCTGGCCCGAGTCCCACCACGTGATCCTGGCCGGCCGGGATCTGCTGGACGCCACGATCCGCGCACACGTCCTCGCCGACGAGCGGATCGACCTCGTCGACGGCGCCGAGGCCCTCGGCCTCACCGGCACCGACGCCGCCGTCACCGGCGTACGGATCCGGACCCGGGACGGCACCGAACGCACCCTGCCGGCCGACCTCGTGGTCGACGCCACCGGGCGCGGGTCCCGGGCCACGCAGTGGCTGGCGGACCTCGGGCTGCCCGCGCCGGAGTGCCGGGAGATCGACCCGGGCCTGGTCTATGCCAGCCGGCTCTTCCTCGCCCCCGAGACGGCCCGCGACGGCTTCCCGGTGGTCAACGTGCAGCTCGATCCGCGCGGTGCGGGCCCGGGCCGCTCGGGCTTCCTGCTGCCCATCGAGAACGGCCGCTGGATCGTCACGCTCGCCGGCACGCGCGGCGGCGAACCCTCCGCAGCGAACGGGGACTTCGTCCCCTTCGCCCGTGAGAAGCTGCGGCATCCGCTGCTGGGTGAACTGCTGGAGCGCGCCGAGCCGCTGTCCGACGTGTCGGTCACCCGCTCCACGCTCAACCGCCGGCACTTCTTCGAGCGGATGCCGGTGTGGCCCGAGAACTTCACGGTCCTCGGCGACGCGCTCGCCGTGTTCAACCCGGTCTACGGCCACGGTCTGGCGGCCGCGGCACAGAGCGCGGTGCGGCTCCGCGAGGTGATACGCCGGCACGGCTGGGGCACGCCCGGGCTGGCCCGCCGCGTGCAGCGGGCGGTCGCCCGCCCGGTGCGGGCGGCGTGGGACCTGGCGCTGGGCCAGGACGTGTTCTACCCCGGCGCGACGGAAGCCGGTCCCACTCTTCGGGACCGGCTCCTGTCCGCCTACGTCGACCGTCTGATGTACACCGCGACGGGGAACGGGCGTATCGCGCGCCGGGTGACCGACGTGACGTCACTGGAGCGGGGGGCGGAGGTCCTGCTGACGCCCGGTGTGCTGCTCGCGGCGGTGGTGGGGCCGCTCCAACCCCCTTTGCCGGGGCCTCCGTTGACCGCGGAGGAACGGAAGGCGGCGGGGGTTCTTTAGGCCGTCGCCCGCCGCACCCGCATGCGCGCCGTAGCTGCGGGCAGTCGTGCCGCTGGGGCGGCACGGGTGGGCGCAGCGGCACCCCGCAAGCGCGGGCAAGCGAGAGCCCTCCCCAGGTCAGCCCTGGAACGCCGGTTGAGGCAAACCCGTCCCCGCGCCCGGGATCACCAGCACCGAGCCCGAGAGGGGATGCGGGGAGGACAGACCCGTGCGGGCAGTCGTCACGTACAGGTCGCTCAAGCCGGCGCCGCCGAACGCGCAGGCCGTCGTCCGCGGCGTGGGCAAGCCGATCACACGGTCGAGCGAGCCGCCCGGCGTATAGCGGCGCACCGCTGCCCCGTCCCACAGCGCCACCCACACGCACCCGTCCGCGTCGATGGTCAGCCCGTCCGGAAAGCCCGCGCCCTCCTCGATCTCCACGAACGGCCGGCGCCCATGGACCCGCTCGCCGTCGTAGTCGAAGACGTCCACCCGACGGGTCGGTGAGTCGACGTAGTACATGAGGGCCCCGTCCGGGCTCCAGCCCGTCCCGTTGCTGACCGTGGCGTCGGACAGGACCGTCTCCACCCCGCCGTCACCGGTCAGCCGGGTCAGCGTGCCGCCGCCCGGTGCCTCGTCGTACCGCATGGTGCCCGCCCACAACGAGCCGTCGGGCGCGACCGCGGCGTCGTTCGCGCGGCGGCCCGTGACCGGCTCGTGGTGCAGCCAGCGGAACGTGTCGTCGGGGTCCAACAGGCCCACGCCGTCCCGGAGGTTGAGGACCAGGCCGCCGCCCGCGCGGGGCTTGACCGCGCCCACGTGCTGCTCGGTCGTGCGCACCGTACGCCGGCCCGTCGCCGGGTCGTAGGTGTGGACGCGCATGCCCAGGATGTCGAGCCAGATCAGCCGGCCCGCCGCCGGGTCCCAGGTCGGGCCCTCGCCCAGCTCCGCCTCCGCCCGTACGGCGACCTCGTACCCGCCGCTCACGCCGCGCCCCGGTGGCCGAGACGCTCGGACAGCTCCGCCGCGCCCTTCACCGCCAGCTGCTCCAGCTCGGCCCGGCGCTCGTCGCTCCAGCGGATCATGGGGACCGAGATGGACAGGGCCGCGACCACCTGGCCGGTGCGGTCGCGCACGGGGGCGGCCACACAGCTCACGTCCGGGTTGGACTCGCGGCTCTCCACCGCGATGCCCCGCTGCCGGATCTGAGCGAGGGCCTCGCGCAGCGCGGCGGGGTCGGTGATGCTGTTGGGGGTCATCGCGGTCAGCTCGGCGTCGTCCGGAATCCGCGCCGCCAGCTCCTGCTCGGGCAGCGAGGCCAGCAGCATCTTGCCGACCGAGGTGCAGTGGGCCGGCAGGCGGCGGCCGGCGGCCGACACCATGCGCACCGCGTGCGTGGAGTCGACCTTGGCGATGTAGATGACGTCGGTGCCCTCGAGGATCGCCACGTGGACGGTCTCGTCGCAGGTCTCGGCGACCGAGCGGGCCACCTGCTGGCCCTCGGCGGCGAGGTCGAGCTGCTCGGCGTAGCGGCTGCCGAGCTGGTACGGGCGTACGCCGAGCCGGTAGCGTCCGGGCTGTCCGGGCACCGGCACGATGTACGAGCGTGCGGCGAGCGTGGTGACCAGCTCGTGCACGGTGGTGCGCGGCAGCTGGAGCTTGCGCACGATGTCGGGGGCGGAGAGCGTCCCGTCCCCGTCGAGGAACAGCTCAAGAATGTCGAGAGCCCGGGTCACGGCAGGCACGAGGCGTCCCACGTCCGGCCCCCTCCCTTGGGTCTAAGCGCCTATGTTCGAGATTTCAACAGGCGATCGGCATGGCGAACACAGGCTAGTCATGGGAGACCTGCCCCGGCAATGGCCGGGAAGCAGACGGTGCACCATGGGGGCATGGATCTCGACTTCCAGCTGGTCCTGCTGCGCCGCATGGCCGACCACAACCCGGATCTGGTCGAGGACGCCCGCCGGCAGCTGGGCGTCTCGATCGCGGACATGCGGGAGACGAACAAGCGCTGGCAGGCCATGGTCCGCTCGCCGAGGTCCAGGTCGGCCGCCGCCCGCTACCGCTCCGTCCTCGGCGCCCCCGAGTCCGTCCTCCCGCGCCGCCTCGGCGACGTCGACTGCGAGGCCCGGCGCTGGGCCCTGCCCCTCTGGCCCGACCTGCGCTTCGAGGTGCTGGTCGGGCCGGACGGGGCGGTGTGGAACGAGTGGCTGGTACGGGCGCCGGGCGCCCCGGCACCGCGCCTGCAGACCCTGGACGACCTCGTCCCCTGGTCCTGCACGGTGGACGAGGCCGCCCGCGCCTTCCCCCCGGCCCGCCCCCTGGAGGGCACGGCACCGACCCGCTGGGGCCTGGCCTTCACCGCGCCCGGCCCGGACGGCGTACGGCACGAAGTGGTCGCCGAGTTCACCTGGGGGCTGCTGCAGCGGACGGCCGTACTCGCCTAGGCCCTGTCGTTTGGATCAGGCCGGCTGTAGGTCACGGCGCCTTCCAACCGACCCGAGCGGGGTCTGGTGCGTGCAGCTGCAAGGCGGAGGAGGGCGCCAACGCGATGGGGGTCCCCCCGCGCGAGCGAAGCCGAGCGTGGGGGAGAAGCCGAGCGTGGGGGAGTCGGCAACCGACGACAACGCCGCAGATGTGCGTGCCAGACCCCGCGACGCCGGGATGATCCAAACGACAGGGCCTAGGTCACGCGTCGAAGGCGGTTGCCCGGGTCCGCTTCTCCCAGGCCGTGACGTCCTCGCGGACCTGGTCGAGGTGGGCCAGGACGGCGCTCACCCCGTCGTTGCCGAGGGGCAGCCGCAGCGGGGTGTCCTCCGCGTCCAGCGCGGCCAGGATCAGGGCCGCCGCCTTGGCCGGGTCGCCGGGCTGGCTGCCGTGGCCGCCGGCGACGGCACCCCGGGTCTCGCCGACCTTGGCGTACACCCCGGTGTCGGAGCTGACCCCGGCGCGGTCGGCCTCGAACAGCGACGTCCGGAACGCACCCGGCTCGACGATCAGCACCTTGACGCCGTACTCCCGCACCTCGTCCGCGAGCGCCTCGGACAGCCCCTCCAGGGCGAACTTCGTCGCGCTGTACGCCCCGAAGCCCGCGAAGGACATCTGGCCGCCCATGCTGCTCAGCTGCACGATCGCGCCCGAGCGCCGCTCACGCAGCTGCGGCAGCACCGCCCTGACGAGCGCCGCCGGGCCGAAGAAGTGCAGGTCGAACAGGGCGCGCAGCTCGTCGTCGGTGGTCTCCTCGACGGCGCCGACATGCGTGCGGCCGGCGTTGTTGACCAGCACGTCGATCCGCCCGTGCCGGGCCACCACGTCCCGTACGGCGGGCTCGATCGCCGCCAGGTCGGTCACGTCCAGCCGCAGCGCCTCCACCTGGTCGGGATGGGCGGCCACCAGGTCGTCCAGCGCCTCGGGCCGCCGGACCGCGCCGACCACCACATCACCGGCGGCGACGGCCGCCTCGGTGATCGCCCGCCCGAACCCGCTGCTCGCCCCGGTCACCAGCCACACCTTGTTCATCACAACTCCCCGCGTGTCTCGATCGATCTGACACGAACCACCTTGCGACCGGATGCCGTTGCCCGTCCAAGACCCTCGGTGATAACCAACGGCTATGGCCATCGACGTCCACGCCCGCGATCTGCGCTACTTCGTCGCGGTCGCCGAGGAACTGCACTTCACCCGCGCCGCCGAGGGCCTGTACGTCTCACAGCCCGCACTGAGCAAGCAAATCAGGGCACTGGAGCGGCAGTTGGGGGCGGAACTGTTCCGGCGTGATCAGCACGGGGTGGCGCTGACGGCGGCGGGCGAGGCGCTGCTGCCGCGCGCACGCACCGTGCTGGCCGCCTGGGAGGCGGGCGCGGCGGCCGTGGAGGCGGCCAAGGCGGCCCAGCGCAGCACGCTGGTGGTGGGCATGAGCACCAGTCCGGGCCGGGGCGGCCTGCTGCCCGCGATCCGCTCCCGCTTCACCGCCGCACACCCCGAGACGACGGTCCGGCTGCGCCAGATGAGCTGGGACGACCCGACGGCGGGCCTGGCGGACGGCACCGTCGATGTCGCCTTCGTCTGGCTGCCGCTGCCCGACGAGGAGCGCTACGCCTGGACGGTGGTCGCCGAGGAGCCCCGGCTCCTGGCCCTCCCCGACTCGCATCCCCTCGCCGCCCGCGCCGAGATCGACTTCGCGGACCTGCTGGACGAGCCGTTCCTGGCCCTGCCCGAGAGCGCGGGCCCACTGCGCGACCACTGGCTCGCCCTGGACGCCCGCGCCGGCCGCCCGCCCCGTATCGGCGCGGAGATCTCCGGAGCCGAGGAGACATACGAGGCCCTGGTCGCGGGCCTCGGAATCTGCCTGGTCGCCGAGGGCAACGCCCCCCTGATCACCCTGGGCGGCGTCACCACCCGCCGGGTCCGGGGCATCGGCCCGAGCCGCTACGCACTGGCGTGGCGAAGGGGGGACGGGCAACGGCCGCTGGTGCGGGCGTATGCGGAGGCATGCCGCAGCCGCTGAACAGCAGAATGCGGCACCCCCCTTAGGCGTTACTCGACAGCCGCCAGAATCTCCTCGGTCACCCGCTCCAGCGACCCCGGATGCAGCCACAGAAACAGGTTCGGCTCCACCAGTTCCAGCTCCATCAGCCGAGGCTCGCCATCCTCACCGTCCACAAGGTCCACGCGGCCGTACAGCAACCCGGACGCACCGGGAACGGCACCCAACGCCTTCTCCGCAACCGCCAGTTCGGCAGAAGTCGGCTCCCACCGCTCCAGACCCGGATGCGCCACCTTGTCCGCGTCGTACGGCGTACCCGGCGCGAGGACGGCACCCTTGCGGCTCGCGTGCAGCAGCCGGCCGCCGAAGAACTGCAGCGCCCGCTCCCCGCTGACGTCGATGCCGGCCACGTACGGCTGCACCATCGCGGTGAGGCCCTCGGCGTGCATGCGGGCCAGCTGCCGTACGGCCTGCTCGTGCCCGTCCGGCATGTACCGGGCGGCGAACCGGGCGCCCGCACCCGAGGTCGGCTTGATGACGTACTCGTGGTCGTCGGGCAGGTCGGCCGGCTCGCCCGGCGCGATGTACCGCGTGGGTACGGTGGGCACCCCGGCCGCCGCGAGCTCCCCGAGGTAGCGCTTGTCGGTGTTCCAGCGCACCACGGGCGCCGGATTGGCGAGCCGGGTCAGTGCGCCGACCCGCTCCACCCAGGCGCCGAACTCCGCCGCGCGCCAGCTGTAGTCCCAGGTGGAGCGGATGACGACGAGGTCGTAGCCGCCCCAGTCCGCGTGCGGGTCGTCCCAGTACCGGGCCTCGGCCTCGGCCCCTGCGTCGCCGAGCGCCCGCACCAGCTCCGGCAGGTCGGTGTCGTGGCTGGGCTCGGTGCCGGGGTCGTAGGTGGCGAGGGCGATGCGGGGCACGACGGCCTCCCTGTCGTACGACGGTTCGATCACGGTGAGGCTAACAACCCTCGCCGTCCGGTATGAAGTGACCATGGCCATCGACGGCACCGACGCGTACACCGGCGTGCCCGGGCTGCCGCCCCTCGTACGGGCCGCGCTCACCGCCGCCCGCCGCCACCGCTTCCCGTACTCCTGCCGCCCCGAACAGGGCCGCCTGCTGCACGCGTTGGCGGGCGGCGCCCGGGCCCGTATCGGGGAGACCGGGACCGGCCTCGGAGTGGGCCTGGCCTGGCTGGCCTCGGGGGCGGCGCAGGGGGTGCGGCTGTACAGCGTGGAGCGGGATCCGGAGCGGGCGCGGGCCGCCGCGCGGCTGTTCTCGGGGCGGCCCGAGGTCACCGTGCTCGGCGGCGACTGGCGGCGGATCGAGGAGTACGGGCCCTTCGACCTGCTCGTGCTCGACGGGGGCGGGCAGGGCAAGGCGGCCGGGGATGCGCCCGCCGATGTGGAACGGCTGCTGGTGCCCGGCGGGACGGTCGTCGTGGACGACTTCACTCCGGCGACCGGCTGGCCACCGCTGCACGAGGGCGAGCCGGACCGGGCCCGGCTGCACTGGCTGGAGCATCCCGCGCTGCGCGCGACCGAGCTGCGGCTTGCGGCGGACTTGAGCGCGGTCGTCGGCTCAAGGCTCCTGGTGTAGGAAGGGTGCCGACGGTCAACCGACAGTCCCACAGTTAGGAGTGCGCCGCGTGTCCTCCCTCTTCCCCGCCCTGACGGATGGTCCGGCCGAGCGCAGCGAGACGGGGGTCCCCCCGGACGACGTCTGGGGGAGGGCCGCCCTGCGGTTCGGCGAGCGGTCGTTGACGTACGGCGAGCTGGCCGGGGCCGCCGGTGCGCTCGCCTCCCGGCTGCGGGGCACCGGCCGGGTGGCCGTGTGGGCCACGCCCGAGCTGGAGACCGCCGTCGCCGTGACCGGCGTACTGCTCGCCGGGGCCGCCGCCGTGCCGCTGAACCCCAAGTCGGGCGACAAGGAACTCGCGCACATCGTCTCCGACAGCGCACCGACGCTGCTGCTGGCCGCGCCGGGCGCCGAACTCCCCGATGCGCTGGGCGCGTTGGAGCGGATCGACGTCGACGCGTCCGCCGGACCCGGTGCCGTACCGCAGGAGACGGCCGCCGGCGAGGACCCGGCGCTGATCGTCTACACCTCCGGCACCACCGGCCCGCCCAAGGGTGCCGTCCTGCCCCGCCGGGCCCTCGCCACCACCCTGGACGCGCTCGCCGAGGCCTGGCAGTGGACGGCTCAGGACGTGCTGGTGCACGGGCTGCCGCTGTTCCATGTGCACGGCCTCGTGCTGGGCACCCTCGGCCCGCTGCGGCGCGGCGGCAGCGTCCGGCATCTGGGCCGGTTCAGCACCGAGGGCGTGGCACGGGAGCTGAACGCCGGCGCGACCATGCTGTTCGGGGTACCGACGATGTACCACCGCATCGCCGAGGCCCTGCCCGAGGAACCGGAGCTGGCCAAGGCACTGGCGCGGGCCCGGCTGCTGGTGTCCGGCTCGGCCGCGCTGCCCGTGCACGACCACGAGCGGATCGCGGCGGCGACCGGGCGCCGGGTGATCGAGCGGTACGGCATGACCGAGACGCTGATGAACACCAGCGTGCGGGCCGACGGCGAGCCGCGCGCGGGGACGGTCGGCGTGCCGCTGCCCGGTGTGGAGCTGCGGCTCGTGGAGGAGGACGGGACGCCGATCGCCGCGTACGACGGGGAGAGCGTCGGCGAGATCCAGGTGCGCGGGCCGAACCTGTTCACCGAGTACCTGAACCGGCCGGACGCCACGGCCGCCGCGTTCACCGCCGACGGGTTCTTCCGCACCGGTGACATGGCCGTCCGCGAGCCCGACGGCTATGTACGGATCGTCGGGCGCAAGGCCACGGACCTGATCAAGAGCGGTGGTTACAAGATCGGGGCCGGTGAGATCGAGAACGCGCTGCTGGAGCATCCGGGGGTGCGGGAGGCGGCGGTCACCGGGGAGCCGGACGCGGACCTCGGCGAGCGGATCGTCGCCTGGATCGTCCCGGCCGACCCGCAGGCGCCGCCCGCCGCCGAGGAGCTGGCCGACCACGTGGCCCGTCGCCTCGCCCCGCACAAGCGCCCGCGTGTCGTCCGCTACCTGGACGCGCTCCCCCGCAACGACATGGGGAAGATCATGAAGCGGGCGCTGGTCGCCGATGCGTGAGCGGCACTCGGCCCGGGAGATCCTGACCCTGGTCACGGACCCCGGCACCTTCACCGAACTCCCGCCCCCGCCAAGGGAGTCCAGCCCCGACGGCCCCCTCGGCTGGCAGGGTTACGACGCCTCGCGCGCCCGTGCCGCCGCACGCACCGGCGAGGAGGAGTCGGCCGTCTGCGGGACCGCGAGCATCGAGGGCACCCCGGCCGTACTGATCGCCTTCGAGTTCGGCTTCCTGGGCGGCTCCCTCGGCGAACGCACCGGGGACCGGCTGGAGGCGGCGTACACCTACGCCCGCGAACACCGCCTGCCGGTCGTGCCGTTGGTCGCCACCGGCGGCAGCCGGATGCAGGAGGGCATGCTCGCGCTGTCCCAGCTCCAGCGCGTGGCCCGCGCGTCGGCGCGCATCCGGGAGGCCGCCCTGCCGCAGATCGCGGTCCTGCGGGACCCCACGACCGGCGGCGGCTGGGCCACCCTCGGCGCCGGCGCGGACATCGTCCTGGCCCTCCCCGGCGCCCAGGTGGGCTTCGCCGGCTCCCGCGTCCGCCCGCCCGACGCCGACCCGTCCGCGTACACGGCCGAGGCCCAGGTGGCGGCGGGTTCGGCGGACGCGGTGGTGGATCCGGCGGAGCTGAAGGAGGCACTGGGGGCGTGGCTGCGGCTGCTCACCTCTCCGTTCACCGACGTTCCTCCCCCGCCACCCGCACCCGGCAGGGCCGGCCTCCCCGTCACCGGCTGGGACGCCGTCCAGCGTGCCCGCTCCCCCGAACGCCCTCGCGCGCAGGCCTACTTGGACACCTACTTCACCCACCGCCGCGACATCAGCGGCGACCGGTGCGGCGGTACGGATCCCGACGGCATGCTCTGCGGGTTCGGTGAGCGGGACGGCCGTACCGTGGCGTACGCGGCGCAGACCGGTACCGCGACCCGGCCCGCCGGATACCGCACCGCGGCCCGCCTGATCCGGCTCGCGGACCGGCTCGGGATCCCGGTGCTGACCCTGGTGGACACGCCGGGCGCGGCCAATGACGCGGAGGCGGAGCGGCAGGGGGCCGGGGCCGCGATCGCCGAGGTGTTCGGGGCGGTGGCGTCCGCCCGCGTCCCCCTCACCACGCTCGTCATCGGCGAGGGCGGCTCCGGCGGGGCCCTGGCGCTGGCCGCGCCGGGCAACACCTGGGCCACGCCGGACAGCTACTTCTCGGTGATCGCCCCGGAGCTGGCGGCGGCCATCCTGAAACGCCCGCCGGAGGAGGTCGAGGCGACCGCCGAGCAGCTACGGATCCGGCCGCAGGACCTGGTGGAGCTGGGGGTGGTCAGAGGGATCGTGGACCACCGCCGGCCGCCCGTCACTCCACCGTCACCGCCCGGAGGATGACATCGGCGCGTCCCTCAGCCGCGCGCCGGTCCGGTCGGGGTGCTGCTGACGAGCGGCGTCGCACCGGCCGCGTCGAGCAGGGAATCCAGCCTCGAGTCCACCACCGTGCGGCGAGCCGCGCCCGAAACCCCCCATTCAGCGGCACCCCACCCGGCCCCCTCCAGCAGGCGCCCGCCCTCGTGGCCCGCGCAGGATGCAGTGGGAGGCCCGCCAACCGGCCGGGCGCACCGTGGCCCGTGCACCGGGAGGATCGTTGTGACCGTCAGTCTGGAGCAGTTGCGCCGCTGCCACTTCGCCGTAGACCTGGGCGCGGCCCGCACCCGGGTGTACGTCAAGGGTGCCGGTCTGGTCGTCGACCAGCCCTCGGTCGCCGCCGTGAACACCCGCACCGGGGCGCTCATCGCCGTGGGCGAGTTCGCGGAGAAGATGACGGGACGGACGCCGGGCTACATCCGGGTCGTACGGCCCATAGCCGGCGGCACGGTGGTCGACATCGAGATGGCCCAGCGCATGCTGCGGCAGCTGCTCGGCGACAAGATGCGCCGTAGCCTGCGCCGCAATCTGCGGCTGCGCGCGGCGGCCTGCACCCCGCACGACGCCGATCCGCTGGCCCAGCGGGCGACCATCGAGACGCTGGTCGGGCTGGGGGCGCGAAGGGTCGAGCTGGTGGACACGCTGATAGCCGCCGCCGTCGGCTGCGGGCTGCCGGTCGAGCGTCCCGAGGCCACCATGATCATGGTGTGCGGGGCCGCGGCCACCCAGGTGGCGGTGCTCTCCCTCGGCTCGATCGTGACCGCCGAGCGGATCCCGGTGGGCGGGGAGGCCGTGGACCACGCGATCGTGCAGCACCTGCGGCACGAGCACGAGCTGATACTGCCCAGCCAGTCGGTACGTCCGCTGCAGCTGGCCCTGTCCGGCAACGGGCTGACCCCGCACGGCCCGGCCTCCACCGAGATCCACGGCCGGGACGTGGTCACCGGGCTCGCGCGCAGCGTGCGCGTCAACACGGCCGCCGTACGCGACGCGATCCAGACCCCGCTGACGGCCGTACTGGACGGGATCGGCAAGGTGCTGCGGGACTGCCCGCCCGACCTGGTCGCCGATCTCGCCGACCGGGGGATCACGATGGTCGGCGGCTCGGCACTGCTGCCCGGCTTCGACCACATGCTGCGGCAGGCCACCGGCATGCCGGTGTACATCGCCGAGCGACCCGACATCTGCGCGGCCCAGGGCATCGGCGCGATGCTGGAGGGCCAGATCGAACCACTGGTCCTGAACCCACTGGCCGCCTAGCCGCGCAGGCCCTGTGATGTGCGGCTCCGCCGCGTGGGCGCGACCAGCCACAACCGAGCCGTAGCCGAAGGACGACCCGTCACGGCGTTCCCGGCGGAGCGATCAGCAGCACCGCGATCGCACCGACCGCGAGGAGGACGTACCCGGAAGCGGTGAGCGAGCCGAGTGTGCCCAGCACCGCCACCCCCAGCGCCGACCCGGCCTGCCGTATCCCATTGAGCGCCCCCTGACTCGTCGCCGCGTACTCGGCCGGCGCCGAGACGGCCACCGCGGCCGCCGCCCCCGGGATGGACAGCGTGCCGGTAGCGGCGAGCGCCAGCTCGGCGGCGACCAGCAGGGGCAGCGGCGGATGGTGTCCCCCCGCCGCTGCCAGCAGGACACCGGCGACGACGGCGGCGGCCATGCCGCACAGCAGGACCGGACGCGGTCCGTAGCGGGCGACGAGCCGACCGGTGAAGAACGGCATCACGCACACCGGGAAGGCCATGGGCAACGCGGCGAGCCCGGCGGCGAACGGCGTCAGCCGGTAGGTGTGCTGGAACCACACGGCGAGCTGGTACATGCCGCCGAAGTAGGCGAAGCAGGACACCGCGGCGGCGACCATGGCGCCCCGCACCTTCGGCAGGGCGAGCAGCGCGGGCGGCAGGACGGGGGCGGCGGCCCGGCGCTCCACGGCGGCCACCGCGGCGAAGCAGCCGAGCGCGGCGGCGAGCGGGACCAGCGCCGCCGCCGCGCCCCAGCCCTCGATTCCGGCCTCGACGAGACCGAAGGTGAGCAGGCCGAGACCGGCGGTGGACAGGACCAGACCCGGGCGGTCCAGGGCACGGCCGGCCCGTGCTGGCGGCGCGGGCAGCCGCCGGGCGAGGAGCAGCGCGGCCAGCGCGAGCGGCGGGTTGACGAGGAACACCAGCCGCCAGCCGCCGAGTTCGACGAGTGCGCCGCCGAGCACGGGTCCGGCGGCGGCGCCCAGCCCGCTGAGCGCGGCCCAGGCGCCGATGGCTCGGGTGCGGCGGGCGGGGTCGGGATGCAGATGGATGAGGAGCGCCAGGGAAGCGGGCACGAGACCGGCGCCCGCGGCGCCGAGCAGCGCCCGCCCGGCGATCAGGGCACCGGCACCGGGCGCGAGGGCGCAGGCCACGGACAGCGCGGCGAACAGGCCGAGGGCGGCGGTGTAGACGCGGCGGGCGCCCCAGCGGTCGGCGATCACACCGCCGGCCAGGAGCAGCCCGGCGAAGACGACCGTGTAGGCGTCGACGGCCCAGGGCAGCGCGGCGGCGGCCGGGTGCAGCGAGGTCTGGATGTCGGGGACGGCGACGTTGAGGATGGAGGTGTCCAGCAGGACGAGCAGATTGCCGGTGGCGATACCGGCGAAGGTCAGCCGGGAGGCGGTGCGGGCCTTCTTCGGTGCGCGGGAGGCGGTGCCGGCCTTCTCCGCCGCGCGGGGGACGGGGTCGGTCGGGGCGGGCTCGATGTCGCTGGGTGCTGGGTCGGCTGTGGTCATGCGGGCAGCGTGTCCCGGAGGCCGCCGGCCCCGCGACGCCGTAACTCCGATACCCCCATCGGAAAGTCCGATGGCCCGGCGGAGCGCCTACGCTGGCCTCCGTGGACTCCCGCTATCTGCGCGCCTTCGTCGCGGTCGCCGAACACGGCGGCATCTCCGCCGCCGCCCAGGCCCTGGGCTACGCACAGTCCAGCGTGAGCGCCCAACTCAAGCGGCTGGAGGCCGACTTGGGCGTGAGCGTACTGGTACGGGCGGGCACGGGGGCGGTGCTCACCGAGGCCGGCGCCCGGCTGCTGCCGTACGCCCGCGAGTCGTTGGAGCTGGAGGAGCGGATGCGCCGGGCGGCCCACGGCGACCGGGCCCGGCTGCGGATCGGCGCACCGGAGTCGCTGGCCCACGAGTGGTTGCCCGAGGTGCTGGCCGCGCTGGAGTACGGCGCGGGCGGCACGGACAGCGGCGCGGACGTCGTACTGACGGTGGGTCCGCGCAGGACACTGGAACAGGCCTTCTCCACAGGCGGGTTGGACCTGATCTTCGAGTACGACAACGACGTCCGCCCGGCGCGCCCGCACGCGGTGGTGGGGCACTGCCGCACGGTGCTGGTGGCGGCGCCGAACCATCCGCTGGCCCGGCAGGAGACGGTGACACCCGAGCAACTGCTGCGCTACGACTTCCTGGTGGCAGAACGCCACTGCACCTCGGAGATGCTGGTGGACCGCTTCGGCCGCGATCTGCTGGCGGACGCCCAGCAGACCCTGCTCCAGGGCTCGATGGCGGCTCTGCTGCGGCTCATCGGCCACGGACACGGCGTCACCCTGCTGCCGGAGCTGACGATCGCGCGGGAACTCCGGGAGGGCGAACTGGTCGAACTCCCCCTCCCCGCGCCCATCCGCCCGGTCAGCATCCTCGCCCAGTGGCACCCCCGCCTGGGCCCCGCCGAGCCCGCCGTGCACGCCCTGCTGGAACTGGCCCGCAGGGCGGACCCGCTGCCGGACGCGGCACGGGCTTCGTGAGCGCGGCGGAGGCGATGCCCCGGGGCCGCTTGATACCGGCTGAGGCGGTGCTCAGTACGGCAGGATGCGCCCCGAAGGCGTCCTGCGGTCGATCTCGCGCTCGCGCGGTGCGGCGGGGCGCCGGCTGACGCGTACCCGGATGCGACGGTCCATGACGCCCTCCCTACTGCCGATACGGCCCGGCGGTGGATGCCGGTAGGGGGTGGGTGCCCAGGACGCGGACGGTTCAAGCATGTACGGGTCAAGTACGGGGTCATATACCGCTGTCGGCGAACAGGGTGGCCGCGACGCTACCGGGCCGTGTAGCGGCCGAGCACGTGGTCGAGCCGGGCCAGCCACTCGCCGATCCGGGCCGACCGGCGGGCGTTCAGCTCGCAGTCGTACACACCGCCGTCCCACAGCCGCACGGTCACCGTGAGGTGGTGGCCCCGCCGGGTGCGTCCGATGTGCGCGATCTCCGCCCACTCGAAGTCGGCCGCGGCGCCCGCCACTTGGAGGACGACCCCGGTGGCGTTCACGATGACCCGGGCCTCCCCGTCGTTGAGTTCGACCTCCGGGAGGGCGTACGGGACCGGCGGGCCGAACCCCTGGACGACCTGCGGCGGGGGCGTCGCCGGGTACGGCGGGAACGGGACCGGGGCCGGGGCCGAGGGGGTGTGCGGGGGCTGGAGCGGGGTGGCCGGCTGCGGGGGCGGCGCGGTCGGCGCCGGGGTGTACGGCGCCTCCGCCGGGACCGGTGCCGGTGCCGGTGCCGATGCCGATGCCGATGCCGATGCCGATGCCGATGCCGATGCCGGTGCCGATGCCGGTGCCGGTGCCGCGTCGGTCAGCAGGTCCAGCAGCTCGGTGGGGGTCGGCCGGGCCGCCGGGTCCTTCGCCAGACAGCGCGCGACCAGGCCGGCGAGCGGGGCGGGTACGGCGGCCAGGTTCGGCGGTTCGTGCACGGACCGGTACATCAGCCCCATCGGCGTGCCCTCGCCCCAGGCGCTGCCGCCCGCCGCCGCGACCAGCACCGCGCCCAGCGCGAATACGTCGGCGGCGCCGCTCACATCGTGGCCGAGGGCCTGTTCGGGCGCGAGGAAGCCGGGTGTGCCGAAGGCGGTGCCGGTGGCGGTGAGCCGGGTGGACTCGACGGCGCGGGCGATGCCGAAGTCCAGGACGCGCGGTCCGTCGGCGGCCATGATGATGTTGCCGGGCTTGAGGTCGCGGTGCACCAGACCGCAGGAGTGGATGGACTCCAGCGCCTCGGCGAGCGCGGCAGCCAGCGCCCGCAGCCGGGGCTCGTCCAGCGCGCCCTCGGTGGCGAGCCGCGCCGCGAGGGTCGGTCCGGGTATGTAGGCCGTGGCCAGCCAGAGCGGGTCGCCGTCGAGGTCCGCGTCCACGACCGGTGCCGTGTGGAAGCCGCCGACCGCCCGGGCGGCCTCGGCCTCGCTGCGGAACCGCTCACGGAAGACCGGGTCGGCGGCCAGCTCGGCCTTGGCGACCTTCACCGCGACGGCCCGCCCGCCCCGCGTCCGCGCGAGATACACGGTGCCCATGCCACCCTCGCCGAGCCGGCGCTCGACCAGGTATCCCCCGATGCGTTCCATGCGAACAGTATGGCCGCCACCTGGAGCGGCCCGGCATCGGAGTCGAACACCAGGACCACGGAACTATGGCTTCCACCACAGCATGATCGGTCTGGTCCTGGTGAGATCACCGGATGCTCGGTTTCCTCCTCCGATTCCTGCCGTTCTGGGTCCGCGAGCCCCTGCTCATCGTGATCGGGTCCGTCCTCGGCGTCCGCATCCTGTACCTCGCCGTCCGCGACCACGAACCGGTGCTGGCCGGTCTCGGCGTGGTGTTCCTCGTGTTCACCGCGATACGCGTCTACACGGTGGTCCGGGCGCTGCGCGCACGCCGGAACCCGGACACCCCGGCTCCCGCGCCCGCAGTCGGGCCGTTGACCGATGCGGCCGGGTCAGTGACCGATGCGGCCGGGCCGTTGACCGATGCGGCCGGACCGGCCCGGGCCCAGGCGGCGGCCGTGCCGGGTCCGGGCCCGGCCGCCCCGGAGAAGGAGCCCAACGCGTGGGGCCAGGCCCTCGCGGCCGTGGCCGTGTTCGGGGCTGTCGGGGCCGCGTTGTGGGTGGCCCCGCACGTGCTGCCGTCCAACGACAACACGCCGAAACCCGCCTCGTGTTCGGCCCAGGAACACGAGGAACTGCCCAAGCCATACAAGACAAGACCCCAGGCCGTGACCGGCGACGAGCTGTGCACGGCACTCAACCGCCCCGATCTCGCCCGGCTCCTCGGAACGCCGGAAGAGACCGCGATCACGGCTTCCGGCAGCAGCGGCACCGCCGCCCTGACCGATGGGAAGGTCGCCGAGCCGGAGGCCGAGGTCCTGTTCGACACGTACACCGTGAATCTGTCGGCCACCTACAACGAGCTGTCGATAGCCCAGTACGTGAAGCTGAAGAAGATCGGGAACGAGCAGAACATCGTGACGCGCACGGTTCTCGGCCGGCCCGCGGTCTTCTCCTCGGATCACACCATGAAGCTGAGGATCAGCGGCGGACCCGTCGAGGAAGGCCCCCTGGCCCGGACGCTGTCCGTGGCCCTCGGCAAGGAGGACCGGGGCGGCTACTACGACATCACCGTGTGGAGCACGTCCGGAGCCCTCCCCGACGACAGTGCCCTGATCGACATCGCCGAGAAGGTCCTCCCGACGATCCCCGAACGCAGCGCGCGCTGACCGGACTGTCGGTCACCGACCGCTGGTCCGCCGTCGCCGCCGACCGGGCCGCGTCGAAGGCGCCCTCCGCGCGCTCCAGTTAAGCGCGATCCGGCGCCGGCGGGGCACCGGATCTTGAACTGAACGGATGAACGGGGGGCACCGCCCTGGAGCGGCGCCCCCCGTTCTCGCGTCTGTGCAGGTTAGATCGATTCTGCACCTGCGGGTGCTGGTGGGGCGGGTGGGACTCGAACCCACGGCCGACGGATTATGAGTCCGCTGCTCTAACCGGCTGAGCTACCGCCCCATAGCGGCGTGTCGCGTACAAGTGTGCGCGCCGTCTGCCGCAGCATAGCCGCTCATACGATCTCCTGCCTCGGATGGTCGGCTTCTGCGCTGCTCATGACCTTGAGGACAGCGACGCGGGCGCGGCGGTTCCCGCGGGCATGAAAAAGGACCCCCAAGGGGTCCTCGTTCAGTGCGCTCCCCCGACTGGACTCGAACCAGTAACCTGCCGGTTAACAGCCGGCTGCTCTGCCAATTGAGCTACGGAGGACCGAAGCTCCCCCGACTGGACTCGAACCAGTAACCTGCCGGTTAACAGCCGGCTGCTCTGCCAATTGAGCTACGGAGGATCGCCTCGATTGCATCGAACGTACCTACCCGGGTATTCGCCAGGGGGCGCTCGCTCGCTGCGACACATACATTAGCGCAAGCAGGGGGGTGCTCCGCCAATCGGTTCCCCCGGCGCCCACGTCGCACCGCAGACCAAGGCAAGGGAAGGGTGGCAGCCATGCGCTACCGGCTCACGTTCGTCGCCGGACTGGCCCTCGGTTACGTACTCGGCACGAGGGCCGGTCGCGAGCGCTACGAGCAGCTGAAGAAGTCCGCCCAGCGGATCGCGCAGAACCCCGCCGTCCGCAACACGGCCGAGACCGCCGCCCAGCAGGGCCGCCAGTACGCCGGCAAGGCGTTCCACACGGTCAGCGACAGGGTCGGCGACCGTGTCCCCGCGACCGTCGCCCAACGAGTGCGCTCACTCCGGGAGAGGAACGTGAACGGCACGCCGGAGGACGACTGGGGCACCAGTAACACGTAAAGGGGCTGGACCCGCACCCGAACGGCGACGAGCACCCCCACCGATGCTGCAAAATTCGGTACATGGGGATAGTCGCCGGCTTGGACAGCTCACCGGACTTCACACGCATCGTGGTCTGTGACACGGACACCGGTGCCGTCATACGGCAGGGATACGCCCCGCACCCGGTGGAGGGCCGCCCCAGCGACATAGACCCGCAGGCCTGGCTGCTCTCCCTCGGCGAGGCGGCCGGCGGCGGTCTGCTGGAGGGCGTGCAGGCCATCGGCGTGTCGGCCCAGCAGAACGCGCTGATCGCGCTGGACGCCCAGGGGAACACCGTGCGCCCCGCGCTGGTCGGCGGCGACAAGCGGGCCCAGGTCGCGGCGGCCGACCTCATCGACGCGCTCGGCGGGCGGGAGGCCTGGGCACAGGCCGTGGGGTGCGTACCCCAGGCGGCCCAGCCCGTCACCAAGCTGCGCTGGCTCGCGAAGAACGAGACCGAGAACGCCCGCAGGACGGCCGTGCTGCTCCAGGCGCACGACTGGCTGGTCTGGCAGCTGCTCGGGCGGCCCGTGCGCAGGACCACCGATCGCGGCGGCGCCTCCGGCACCGGGTACTGGTCGGCCGCGACCGGCGGCTACCGGCCCGACCTGGTCGAGCTGGCGCTCGGCCACCAGGCGATGCTGCCGGAGGTGATCGGCCCGTCGGACGCGGCCGGTACGACGCCGGAGGGGCTGCTGATCTCCGCCGGCACCGGGGAGACCATGGCCGCCGCGTTCGGGCTCGGGATCGGGCTGGGGGACGCCGTCGTGTCCCTCGGTGCCTCCGGGTCGGTGATGGCCGTGCATCCGGAGGCCCTCGCCGACCAGTCCGGGATGATCACGTCCCTCGCCGACGCCACCGGCATGCACCTGCCGGTCGTCACCACCCTGAACGCCGTACGGACCCTGCGCGGCACCGCCGAACTCCTCGGGCTGCCGGACCTGGAGAGCCTGTCCGACCTGGCGATGAAATCCACGCCGGGCGCCCACGGGCTCGTCATGCTCCCCTACCTGGAGGGTGAGCGGACGCCGAATCTGCCGCACACCGCCGGGACGATCGCCGGGCTCAGGCGCGAGTCGATGAAGCCCGAGCACCTGGCGCGGGCCGCGTTCGAGGGCATGCTCTGCGGGCTCGCCGACGCGCTGGACGTGCTGCGCGGGCGGGGCGTGGACGTGCGGCGGATCTTCCTGCTCGGCCCGGCCGCCGAGCTGCCCGCCGTACAGGCCTCGGCGCCCGCGCTCTTCGGCGCGCAGGTCGTCGTACCGCAGCCCGCGGACTACGCGGCGATCGGTGCGGCGCGGCAGGCGGCCTGGGCGCTCGGTGTGTCGCAGGGCGCACTCGATCCGCGGACCCCGCCGGTCTGGCGGGGGGCCGCGGCGCAGGTGCTGGAGCCGGGTGACGAGCTGGCCGTGGGGCAGGCGGTGCGGCAGCAGTTCGTGGCGGTTCGGGAGCAGACCCATCCGGGGGCATTTCGCCCATAACGCCGCAAACCAGCAGGGTTATCGGCGCTTCACCGACGGGTTAATCGGTTGAGGTAACGCGGGTGGAGTGTCGGACGATAGGGGCCAAGGGCAACCGACCAGCCCCCACTCGCCGATTCCGAGAGACGTAGCGTGCTCATACGACTTCTGCGGACCTATCTCAGGCCCTACAAGAAACCCATAGCCCTGCTGGTGCTGCTGCAGTTCCTGCAGACCTGCGCCACCCTCTATCTGCCCACTCTGAACGCGCACATCATCGACAACGGTGTCGTGAAGGGTGACACGGATTACATCCTGTCCTTCGGCGCCCTGATGATCGGCATCTCGCTGGCGCAGGTCGTGTGCAACATCGGTGCCGTGTACTACGGCGCCCGGACCGCCTCCGCGCTCGGCCGGGACGTGCGCGGGGCCGTGTTCGACCGGGTGCAGTCCTTCTCCTCGCGTGAGGTGGGTCACTTCGGGGCGCCCTCCCTCATCACGCGTACGACGAACGACGTACAGCAGGTCCAGATGCTGGCCCTGATGACGTTCACCCTGATGGTGTCGGCGCCCATCATGTGCGTGGGCGGCATCGTGCTGGCGCTCGGCCTGGACGTGCCGCTGTCCGGGGTGCTGGTGGCGGTCGTACCCGTGCTCGGCATCTCCGTGACGCTGATCGTGCGCCGGCTGCGGCCGCTGTTCCGGTCCATGCAGGTCCGCCTCGACACGGTGAACCGGGTGCTGCGCGAGCAGATCACCGGCAACCGGGTGATCCGCGCCTTCGTCCGGGACGAGTACGAGGTGGGCCGGTTCGGAAAGGCGAACGGCGACCTGACCGAGATGCAGCTGGCCACCGGCCGGATGCTCGCGCTGATGTTCCCGATCGTCATGACCGTGGTCAACCTGTCGTCGATCGCGGTGGTGTGGTTCGGCGCCCACCGCATCAACAGCGGCGGGATGCAGATCGGCGACCTGACCGCGTTCCTCGCCTATCTGATGCAGATCGTCATGTCCGTGATGATGGCCACCTTCATGTTCATGATGGTGCCGCGCGCCGAGGTGTGCGCCGAGCGCATCGAGGAGGTCCTCGGCACCGAGTCGAGCGTGGTCCCGCCGCTCGCGCCGGTCACCGAGCTGCGCCGGCACGGGCATCTGGAGATCCGGGGCGCGGGCTTCCGCTATCCGGGGGCCGAGGAGCCGGTGCTGAAGTCCATCGACCTGGTGGCCCGGCCGGGTGAGACGACCGCCGTCATCGGCTCCACCGGCAGCGGCAAGTCGACCCTGCTCGGACTGGTCCCGCGGCTGTTCGACGCCACCGAGGGGGAGGTCCTCGTCGACGGCGTGGACGTGCAGGGGATCGACCCGAAGCTGCTGGCCGAGACGGTCGGGCTGGTGCCGCAGAAGCCGTACCTGTTCGCGGGCACCGTCGCCACGAACCTGCGCTACGGCAATCCGGACGCCACCGACGAGGAACTGTGGCACGCGCTGGAGGTGGCCCAGGCCAAGGACTTCGTGAGCAAGCTGGAGGGCGGCCTCAACGCGCCGATCGCCCAGGGCGGCACCAACGTCTCCGGCGGCCAGCGCCAGCGCCTCGCCATCGCCCGCACCCTCGTCCAGCGCCCGGAGATCTACCTCTTCGACGACTCCTTCTCCGCCCTCGACTACGCCACCGACGCGGCCCTGCGCACCGCGCTCTCCCGCGAGACCGCAGAGGCGACCGTCGTCATCGTCGCCCAGCGGGTGGCGACCATCCGGGAAGCCGACCGGATCATCGTGCTGGACGAGGGCCGGGTCGTCGGCTCCGGCCGGCACCGGGACCTGATGGCGACCAACGAGACCTACCGGGAGATCGTGCTCTCCCAGCTGACGGAAGCGGAGGCTGCCTGATGGCCGGGCCCCTGGGACGCATGATGGGTGGGGGCGGCCCCGACCAGCGCTCGATGGACTTCAAGGGGTCGGGCAAACGGCTCGTCGCCCAGTTCCGGCCGGAACGGCTCACGATCTACGGCCTGCTGCTGTGCGTGGTCGTCAGCGTGGGCCTGAGCGTCATCGGCCCGAAGATCCTCGGCAAGGCCACCGACCTGGTCTTCTCCGGCATCATCGGCCGGCAGATGCCCGCCGGGGCCACCAAGGAGCAGGTCCTCGACCAGATGCGGGCCCACGGCCGGGGCTCCATCGCGGACATGCTCAAGAGCACCGACTTCACGCCCGGCAAGGGCATCGACTTCGGTGCCGTCGGCGACGTACTGCTGCTGGCGCTCGCCACGTTCCTGGTCGCCGGTCTGCTGATGGCGGTGGCGACCAGGCTGGTCAACCGGGCCGTGAATCGCACGATGTTCCGCATGCGCGAGTCCGTGCAGGCGAAGCTGTCGCGGCTGCCGCTGTCGTACTTCGACAAGCGCCAGCGCGGCGAGGTGCTCTCCCGCGCGACCAACGACATCGACAACATCGGGCAGACGCTCCAGCAGTCGATGGGCCAGCTGATCAACTCGCTGCTGACCATCATCGGCGTGCTCGCGATGATGTTCTACGTCTCCTGGATCCTGGCGCTGGTCGCCCTGGTCACCGTGCCGCTGTCGTTCCTGGTGGCCACCCGGGTCGGCAAGCGGTCGCAGCCGCACTTCGTGCAGCAGTGGCGCTCGACCGGCAAACTGAACGCCCACGTCGAGGAGATGTACTCCGGGCACACCCTGGTGAAGGTGTTCGGCCGGCAGGAGGAGTCGGCGAAGCAGTTCGCCGAGCAGAACGAGGCGCTGTACGAGGCCGCGTTCAAGGCGCAGTTCAACAGCGGTGTCATGCAGCCGCTGATGATGTTCGTCTCGAACCTCAACTACGTCCTGGTGGCGGTCGTCGGCGGCCTGCGGGTGGCGTCCGGTTCCCTCTCCATCGGTGACGTCCAGGCCTTCATCCAGTACTCGCGGCAGTTCTCGATGCCGCTGACGCAGGTCGCGTCGATGGCGAACCTGGTGCAGTCCGGTGTCGCCTCGGCCGAGCGGATCTTCGAACTCCTGGACGCGGAGGAGCAGGAGGCGGATCCGGTGCCGGGCGAGCGGCCGGCGGAGCTGCGCGGCCGGGTCGGGCTGGAGCAGGTGTCCTTCCGGTACGACCCCGACAAGCCGCTGATCGAGGACCTGTCGCTGACCGTCGAGCCCGGTCACACGGTGGCGATCGTCGGCCCGACGGGTGCGGGCAAGACCACGCTGGTCAACCTGCTGATGCGGTTCTACGACGTGTCGGGGGGCCGGATCACCCTGGACGGGGTCGACGTCCGGAAGATGTCCCGCGACGAACTGCGGTCCGGGATCGGCATGGTGCTGCAGGACACCTGGCTGTTCGGCGGCACGATCGCGGAGAACATCGCGTACGGGGCGTCGCGGGAGGTCACCCGCGGGGAGATCGAGGAGGCCGCGCGGGCCGCGCACGCCGACCGGTTCATCCGTACGCTGCCCGACGGGTACGACACCGTGATCGACGACGAGGGCACGGGCGTCAGCGCCGGTGAGAAGCAGCTCATCACCATCGCGCGGGCTTTCCTGTCCGACCCGACGATCCTGGTCCTCGACGAGGCGACGAGTTCGGTCGACACCCGCACGGAGGTCCTGATCCAGAAGGCGATGGCCAAGCTGGCGCACGGCCGTACGTCCTTCGTCATCGCGCACCGGCTGTCGACCATCCGGGACGCCGACACGATCCTGGTGATGGAGAACGGATCGATCGTCGAACAGGGCGCGCACGCGGACCTGCTGGAGGCCGACGGGGCGTACGCCCGGTTGTACAAGGCCCAGTTCGCGCAGGCCGTGGCCGAGGTGGACTAGGCGGAGGGGGGTCGCCCGCGGGCGGCCCCCTTCGGTCTTTCAGTCCAGGTAGCCCCTCAGTTGATCCGCGAAGGCGTGATCCCGCAGCTTGTTCAGCGTCTTGGACTCGATCTGCCGTATCCGTTCCCGGGTCACCCCGAACAGCCGGCCTATCTCCTCCAGCGTGCGGGGCCGGCCGTCGATGAGGCCGTAGCGCAGCTGGACGACCTTGCGCTCGCGCTCGCCCAGCGTGGACAGGACGGCCTCCAGATGCTGCCTGAGCAGGAGGAACGCGGCGGACTCGACGGGACTCGCCGCGTCGCCGTCCTCGATCAGGTCACCGAGGGCCACGTCGTCCTCCTCGCCGACCGGGGCGTGCAGCGAGACCGGCTCCTGGGCGAGACGCAGCACTTCGCAGACCCGCTCGGGCGGCAGATCGAGGTGCGCGGCGACCTCCTCGGGCGTCGGCTCGTACCCCCGCTCCTGCAACATGCGCCGCTGCACCCGCACGACCCGGTTGATCAGCTCGACCACGTGCACCGGGACCCGGATGGTGCGGGCCTGGTCGGCCAGGGCGCGGGACATGGCCTGGCGGATCCACCAGGTGGCGTACGTCGAGAACTTGTAGCCGCGGGCGTAGTCGAACTTCTCCACCGCCCGGATCAGCCCGAGGTTGCCCTCCTGGACCAGGTCGAGCATGGTCAGGCCGCGGCCGACGTACCGCTTGGCGACCGACACGACGAGCCGCAGGTTGGCCTCGATCAGCCGGCGTTTGGCCATCCGGCCCATGACCACGAGGCGGTCCAGATCGAGCGCCAACCGCTCGTCCAGTCCGGGGGTGCGGCCCAGTTTCTCCTCGGCGAACAGTCCGGCCTCGACACGGCGGGCGAGTTCGACCTCCTCGGCGGCGGTGAGCAGCGGGATACGGCCGATCTCGCGCAGGTACTGGCGGAACAGGTCGGCGGAGGGACCGCTGGTCTCGGCCCGGGCCGCGACCGGTGGCTCCACGGGTTCGGCGGCCTCCAGCGGCTCGTCGGCCTCCTCGGGCTCGCCCGCGAGCGCTTCCGCCGGTGGTTCCGTCGGCTCGGCGGGCACCGCCTCCGGATGGCGGGCGGCAGGGCCCTGCGGGGGCACGGCCACGAGGACGTCCGACTCCTCGTCCGGCTCATCCGCGGTGGTGCGGGTGGCGCTGTCGGTCTGGGTGAGGGTCTGGGTCTGCACGGGGGCGACCTCCAGGATGATCGCTGCCGTCCGGCTGCGGCAGCGGTACTTCGGAAGCGCAGAGTCGACGGCCAGGGACTCGGGCACCGCCCCCAGTGTGGAGTACGACACATCCCCGCCACGAGGGGCTTGCGGTGACTTTTTGCGTCCGGTTCGTGACCGCACGGTGAGCAGCGCGGGCAAACCGGGCGCCGTGTCCGGCCTTGATCTGGGAGGATCCCCGGGTGTCCGGACTCCTGTACGAAACCCATGTCACCGTCCGCTGCGCCGACCCCGCCGAGACGGAGCGGCTGCGCGGCTGGGCGGAGGCGGCCGGGCTGAAGCTGACGCACATCGTGCTGGCCCGGGGCCGGATGCGGGAGCAGCCGATGCTGACCCTGGCAGGTTCGGCGTCGTACGCCGAGCAGTCGGCGCGGGCGGACGCGACGGTGGCGGCGCTGCGGTCGGCCGGTTTCGCGCCGGTCCGGGTGAAGACCGAGTCGGTGCCGTGGGCGCCGGAGGTGCCGGACGGGCCGTGCGGGGGCGGGCGGTCCGACGGGCGGTCCGGCGGACAGTATTTCGAGCACCACGTGAAGCTGCTGCTAGGCGCGGATACCGGCCTCGACGCGCTGGCCGCGCGGGTCGTCCCGCACGGCGCGCACCTGTCGTGGAACGCGCGCCGGGTGCGCCGGGGCGGACGGCACGAGCGGTTCGTGACGCAGCGCTGCCGGGGCGCCCGCGACGCGGAGGCCGCGGCGGCTCTGCGGCGGCTGCTCGCGGAGCTGGACGGGCTCGAAGTGCTGTCCGTGGAGCGGGAGTTCGTGCTGTACGACAGCGACGAGTCGGTGGACGACGGGTGGATCGAGGAGCCGATGGTCCAGGGGGTGCGGGGATGAGCGGGACGCGGCGGGAACGGCCGACCGAGGATGTGCCCCGGACCCTGACCTGGATACCCGGCGACGACGTGACCCAGCGGCCCGTGTTCGAACCGGCCCTCAAGCAGTACCAGAACGCCTACCGCGCCACCGACCCCGTCTTCACCGACCCGGCACGCGGCGGGGACTGGCGCACGGCGCGCCGGCGGGCACTGCACCTCGTCCTGGCCGCGATCGCCGGCTCGCAGTGGTCCGAGTCGCTGGTCCTGCGCGGCAGCCTGCTGATGTCGCTGTGGTTCGGGGAGGCGGCCCGCGAGCCCGGCGACCTGGACTTCGTCGTCGTACCGGCGGACCGGGGAATCGACGAGCCGCGCACGGACCGGATGATCCGGGGGATCGCGCAGGCCGCGCAGGCCCAGGGGGGCGACATCCGCTTCTCGGCGCGGGACGCGGTCGTGGAGGACATCTGGACCTACGAGCGGGCCCCCGGCCGCCGCATGGTCCTGACGGACGTCGTAGCGGCGGCCCGGCACGTCGAGTGGGAGCACTTCGTCACTGAGTACCCCCAATTCACCGACCGCGGCCGCGAGTTCGCGGACCGCCTGGTCCACGCGGTCACCCCGGCCTTCCCACCCGAGGCCCGCTAGAGCGCCTCCGCCCCCCGCTCCCGCAGTGCCTGGTCGTACTGCTGGAGGACCCACATCTCGTTCTGTACGGCGGCCAGCTGGGTGGGGTCGCCGCCGGTGGCCAGGCGGGTCAGCTGGGACTGGATGTCGTGGATGCGGCGCTCCACGGCGCGGCGGCGGATCTGGACCAGGACCGTGCCGGCGTAGGTCTCGTCCACCGTGCGGCGCAGGATCGGTTCGACCGCCAGCTCGGTGACCATCGCGCGGACGGTGTCGTCCGGTGCGGCCTCGCGGACCCGGACCAGATACTCCTGCGCGTCGGACACGCCGTACTCGGCGCCGCCCGCCTCCGCGATCGCCTGGCGTACGGCGGCGTACGGCGGCGCGGTGAACTCGTCCACGCCGTAGGCGTCGAAGGCCGGGGAGACCAGTTCGGGGCGCTGGAGGGCGAGTTTGAGCAGCTCGCGCTCGGCGGCGTAGACGGGGTTGCGCAGAGTGAGGGCCGGGCCGCCGGTCGCGGGGCGAGGGGCGGCATCGTAGTCCGGCATACGGCTTCGCGGCGGTGCGGCGGCCTGCCCGCCGTGTCCGTTCCTGCGCACCAGGTAGCCGACGCGATCCACGACGAATTCCTGATCCAGGATGCCTACCAGGCCCGCCAGCTGCACCGCGACCTCGCGCCGGACACTGCGGTCCTTGATCTTGGCCACGACCGGCGCGGCCTCGTCCAGTGCGGCCGCCCGTCCGCCCGGCGTGTCCAGGTCGTAGCGGCTCACGATCTGCCGGAGTGCGAACTCGAAGAGGGGGGTGCGGGGTTCGGTCAGGTCCGCCACCGACTCGTCGCCCTTCGCCAGGCGCAGCTCGCACGGGTCCATGCCGTCCGGTGCGATGGCGATGTAGGTCTCGGCGGCGAACTTCTGGTCGTCCTCGAAGGCGCGCAGGGCCGCCTTCTGACCGGCCGCGTCGCCGTCGAAGGTGAAGATCACGCGGGCCGAGCCGTTGTCCATCAACAGCCGGCGCAGGATCTTGATGTGGTCGCCGCCGAAGGCCGTGCCACAGGTCGCGATGGCGGTCGTGACGCCTGCGAGGTGGCAGGCCATGACGTCCGTGTACCCCTCGACGACGACCGCCCGGCTGGTCTTGGCGATGTTCTGCTTGGCCAGGTCGATGCCGTAGAGGACCTGGGACTTCTTGTAGATCGCCGTCTCGGGGGTGTTGAGGTACTTGGGGCCGTTGTCCGCCTCGTAGAGCTTCCTCGCGCCGAAGCCGACGACCTCGCCGCCGATGTCCCGGATGGGCCACATCAGCCGCCCGCGGAAGCGGTCGATGGGACCCCGGCGGCCCTCCTGGGCGAGGCCGGAGAGGATGAGTTCCTTGTCGCTGAAGCCCTTGCCGCGCAGATAGCGGGTGAGGTGGTCCCAGCCCTGGGGGCTGTAGCCGACGCCGAAGTGGACGGCGGCGGCCTGGTCGAAGCCGCGCTCGGCGAGGAAGATCCGGCCGGTGTCGGCCTCGGCGCTGGTGGCGAGCTGCTCCGCGTACCACTGCGCGGCGATCTTGTGTGCCTCGACCAGACGGATGCGCTCGCCGCGCTGGTGGGCCGGGTTGTACCCGCCCTCCTCGTACCGCAGCGTGATGCCGGCCTGTGCGGCCAGCCGCTCCACCGCCTCCGAGAAGGAGAGGTGGTCCACCTTCATCACGAAGGTGATGGTGTCGCCGCCCTCCTGGCAGCCGAAGCAGTGGAAGAGTCCCTTGCTCGGGCTGACCTGGAAGGACGGCGACTTCTCGTCGTGGAACGGGCACAGGCCCTTCAGATTGCCGCCGCCCGCGCCCCGCAGCTGGAGGTACTCGGAGACCACGGCGTCGATCGGGACCGCGTCCCGTACCGCCTTCACGTCCTCGTCGTTGATCCGTCCTGCCACGAGGTGATTCTACGGGGCAGGACCGACAGCCTCGGGGCTCAGGAAGCCAGGCTGTCCAGAGGCACGTGCGGGTCGGCCAGGGCCTCCGTGTCGACATGGGTCTTGGAACGGATCAGTTTCTGGATCTGCTCTGTGACATCCCACACGTTCACGTTCATCCCGGCCAGCACGCGCCCCTCCTTCAGCCAGAACGCGATGAACTCCCGCTTCCCGGCGTCCCCGCGGATCACCACCTCGTCGTACGACCCGGCCGGCGCCCACCCGCTGTACTCCATGCCCAGGTCGTACTGGTCGGTGAAGAAGTAGGGCAGCCGGTCGTAGGTCACGTCCTGGCCGAGCATCGAGCGCGCGGCGGCCGGTCCGCCGTTCAGCCCGTTGGCCCAGTGCTCCACCCGGACCCTGGTCCCGAAGAGATCGAGCGGGAAGTTCGCCACGTCACCGGCCGCGTAGATGTCGGGGTCGGACGTCCGCAGCCGCTCGTCGACCACGACGCCGCCGCCGTACGCCCGCTCGGCGATCTCCAGGCCCGCCGCCTCCGCGAGACCGACGCGGGGGGCGGCGCCGATCGCGGCGAGGACGTCGTGCGCCGGGTGCTCCTCCCCGTCGTCGGTGCGGGCCGCGAGGACCATGCCGTCCTGGCCGATGATCTCGGTGAGCTCCCGCCCGAAGTGGAAGCGGACGCCGTGCTCGCGGTGCAGCTCCGCGAAGATGCCGCCCAGCTCGGGGCCGAGGACACCGTGCAGCGGGGTCGGCCCGTGCTCGATCACGGTGACCTCCGCGCCGTACTCGCGGGCCGCCGCCGCGACCTCCAGGCCGATCCAGCCGGCGCCCGCGATCACGAGGTGCCCGTTGTCCCGGCCGAGGGCGGTGAGGACGCCCTTGAGACGCTCGGCGTGCGCGAGGCGGCGCAGGTGGTGCACGCCCGCCAGGTCCGTGCCCGGGATGTCCAGGCGGCGGGGCTCGGCACCGGTGACGAGCAGCAGCTTGTCGTAGCGGACGAGGGTGCCGTCGTCGCCGAAGCGGACCGTCTTCGCCGTACGGTCGATGCGGTCGACGGTCTGGCCGAGGTGCAGCTCGATGTCGTTCTGCGCGTACCAGGCGGGCTCGTGCACGAAGACGCTGTCGCGCTCCTCCTTGCCGAGCAGATAGCCCTTGGACAGCGGCGGGCGCTCGTAGGGGTGGTCACGCTCGTCGCTGATCAGTATCACCCGGCCGGTGAAGCCCTCCGCCCGGAGCGTCTCGGCCGCCTTGGCGCCGGCGAGACCGCCTCCGACGATGACGAATGTCTGATCCGCGTCGACCACTTGATGCCTCCTCGTAAGGGTGCCGCCATATGCGAGCGTCCCGCACCCGGCGTCCGGCGGGAAGAGGGAGTGACCCGTTCAGGCCACTGCGGGTCACGTTCCTCTCACATATGCCCCGTCAGTCTGGCGTGCAGGGAGAGCGCCGAGGCGTCCGTGAGGGAGGCGATCTGGTCGACGATCACTCGCTTGCGCGCGTGGTCGTCGCCTGCCCCGTCGAAGAGGGTCCGAAACTGCGGATCCAGCCCATCCGGTGCGCGCGCGGTCAGCGCCTCGGCCAGTTCGGCGACGATCACCCGCTGGTCCGCGCGCAGCCGCTCCTGCTCGGCACGCTGCATCACATACCGGTCCGCGACCGCCTTGAGCACCGCGCACTCCATCCGGGCCTCGCGGGGTACGACCAGCTCGGCGCCGTAGCGGGTGAGCCGGCCGGTGCCGTACGCGGTGCGCGTGGCGCCCTCGGCGGCCAGGCAGAACCGGCCGATGAGCTGGCTGGTGGCGTCCTTCAGGCGAGCCTGGGCGACCGCCGTGCCGTCGTAGCCGTGCGGCCACCACTCCTCGTCCTGGAGCCGGTCGAGGGCGGCCGAGAGTTCGGCCGGGTCGGTGCCGGCGGGGACGTACCGGCCGATGGCGACGTCGAACACCGCCTGCCGTTCGGGCTCGGCGTGCAGGCAGTTGGGGTCGATGTGACCGGCGTGCAGGCCGTCCTCGACGTCGTGCACCGAGTACGCCACGTCGTCCGACCAGTCCATGACCTGGGCCTCGAAGCAGGTGCGGGTGCCGGGGGCGTGCGCCCTGACCCAGTCGAAGACCGGGCGGTCGTCCTCGTAGACGCCGAACTTCCGTGACGCCGGGGCGGTGGGGTGGGCGCCGCGCGCCCAGGGGTACTTGGTGGCGGCGTCGAGGGTGGCGCGGGTGAGGTTGAGGCCGACGGATCCCTCCGGGGTGAACCGTTTGGGCTCGATGCGGGTGAGGAGCCTGAGGGACTGGGCGTTGCCCTCGAAGCCGCCGCAGTCGTCCGCGAAGGCGTTCAGCGCCTGTTCGCCGTTGTGCCCGAAGGGCGGGTGGCCGAGGTCGTGGGCGAGACAGGCGGCTTCGACCAGGTCGGGGTCACAGCCGAGGGCCGCGCCGAGCTCTCGGCCCACCTGGGCGCACTCCAGGGAGTGGGTGAGCCGAGTTCTGGGACTGGCGTCCCATGCGCTGGCGCTGCGCTCGCCCGGTGTGACGACCTGGGTCTTGCCCGCGAGTCTTCTGAGGGCGGCGGAGTGGAGGATGCGGGCGCGGTCGCGTTGGAAGGCGGTGCGGCCGGGGCGTTTGTCGGGTTCGGGGGCGTAGCGTTCCAGTGCGGCCGGGGTGTAGCTGAGTGCGGTGCCTTCCATGGATCGACATTAAGCCCCCGCGTCCGCCGAGTTCTGCATGCGGCCCCGCGTCCCTTCAGGCAGCTTCCGCCCGATGTGTTGTCACGCTCTCCTCGTAGCGCTGCAAGATCAAGCGGGCCATCGCCGGGTGGGCTCCCAGTGGGGCCGAGGCTATCCAGGGGGCCTGGTCGGCGCACTGCGTCGCGAAACGCCCCGGCGCCGTGAAGTACGACGCGATCGCCACCCGGTGCCGGCCCTTCGCCGCCAATGCGCGCAGCGCCGTCGGCACCGTGGGGCTCGCCGCCGAGGCGTATGCCGGGACGACGGGGACGCCCAGCCGGTCCGCGAGCAGGCGGGCCGTGCGGCGGGTGTCGGTGGCCGAGTCGGGGTCGCGGGAGCCGGCGGCGGCGAGGACGACCCCGCTCGCGCGGCGGGTCGGCCCGTCCATGGCCGTCGGCCAGCCGGCCTCCAGCAGGCGGTCGTAGAGGGTCTCCACGAGGAGCGGGTGCGGGCCGAGCGGGGCGGCCACGCCGGTACGGGCCGCCGCCGTGGCCGCCATGCCGGGGATGTCCTGTTTGACGTGGTAGCCACGGGAGAGGAGCAGCGGGACCAGGACGGCGGGGGTGTCACCGAGGGCGGCGAGGGTGTCCGGGAGCAGGGGCTCGTTCAGCTCGATGTGGCCCAGGTGGACGGGGAGGCCGGGGCGCAGTTCGCGTACCCGGTCCGCCAGGGCTCGCACGGTCTCGAGCGCGCGCGGGTCGCGGCTGCCGTGGGCGACCAGGACGAGGGCGGGCGCGGCCGGGCGGCGGCCGCCGAGCGGGGAGATCAGCCGGAGCTGTCCGGCCAGCTCGGTGCCGATGCTGTTCATGAGGTGCGCCGTGCTGTCGAGGGGGAGGCGGGACTCGGGGTGGGAAGGGTGCGACGCCGTCATGGAAGGATCCTGACGGGGTCACATTGCGTCGCCGTTGCCGGGCCGTCACGAGCGTTTTCCGCTGGTTCACGTCGCACTGGTGCGCGATGTGAGGCGAACCGGATCGGCGCCGGTGACGTCCTTCATGGTCGAAAGCGATTCAGGGGGCCGGATGCTCCGGGTTCTGGGGGGCCGTATGAAGATCCGTCGACCGCGGCTGCCGCGCACCCGTCAGGGGCAGCGGCGGCTGGTGCAGGCCGTGATGGCCGGGTGTGTGCTGGCGCTGCTGCCGGTGACCTGGCTGTACGTGTCCACGGCAGACCGGCTGCGGACGACGGCCGATGCCCCGCGGGCACAGGTCGCCGTGGTCTTCGGGGCCGGGCTGTGGAACGGGGAGCCGTCGCCGTATCTCGCGAACCGGCTGGACGCGGCGGCGAAGCTGTACCGGGCGGGCCGGGTCGAGGTCGTCCTGGTCACCGGGGACAACAGCCGCAAGGACTACGACGAGCCCGACGCCATGCGCGCCTACCTGAAGAAGCACGGGGTGCCGGAGCGGCGGATCGTCAGCGACTACGCCGGGTTCGACACCTGGGACTCCTGTGTGCGGGCCAAGAAGATCTTCGGGGTGGACCGGGCCGTGCTGATCAGCCAGGGTTTCCACATCCGGCGGGCGGTGGCGCTGTGCGAGGCGGCGGGGGTGGACTCGTACGGCGTCGGGGTCGACGCCAAGCACGACGTGACCTGGTACTACGGCGGGACGCGCGAGGTGTTCGCGGCGGGCAAGGCGGTGCTGGACGCGGTGTTCCATCCGGATCCGACGTTCCTCGGGCCGAAGGAGCCGGGAGTGGAGCGGGCGCTGGCCGCCGGACGGTGACGCCGGCGCCGGCCGCCCGGCGGTGACCGGCGCCGCACAGCGGGTGCCCTCACGGCGGGCGGGGCGGCGTGGGGAGGTCGCCGTGCCGGGCGTGTAACCGGAAGCGGTCGGGGCCGTAACACGCCCGACGCACGCTGGCGGCATGGAACCGATCGCCTCGACGCCCACCCACTGCCCGTACTGCGCCCTGCAGTGCGGGATGAACGTCACGCCCCTGCCGCAGGGGGGCGTCGAGGTGACCGAGCGGACGGACTTCCCGGTGAACCGGGGCGCGCTGTGCGGCAAGGGCCGTACGGCGGCCGAGGTGCTCTCGCCCGCGGTCCGGCTGACCTCGCCGCTGGTGCGGTCGGGCGGCCGGCTGGTCGAGGCGGGCTGGGCCGAGGCGCTGGACCGGATCGCCGAGCGGCTGGGGAGCACACGGGACGCGTACGGTGCCGATGCGCTGGGCGTGTTCGGCGGGGGCGGGCTCACCAACGAGAAGGCGTACACGCTAGGCAAGTTCGCGCGGGTGGTGCTGGGCACCTCGCAGATCGACTACAACGGCCGGTTCTGCATGTCGTCGGCCGCGGCGGCGGGCACGAAGGCGTTCGGTCTCGACCGGGGCCTCCCCTTCCCCCTGGAGGACATACCGAAGAGCGGGTGCGTGATCCTCGTCGGGTCGAATCTCGCCGAGACCATGCCGCCCTCCCTGCGCTTCTTCACCGAACTGCGGGAGAACGGCGGCACGTTGATCGTCGTCGACCCGCGCCGGACCAGGACGGCCGAGCAGGCGGACCTGCACCTGGCCCCCCGCCCCGGCACCGATCTCGCCCTCGCGCTGGGCCTGTTGCACCTGGTGGTGGCCGAGGGCCGGACGGACGAGGAGTACATCCGGGAGCGCACGACGGGCTGGGAGGAGGCGCGGGCGGCGGCGATGGCGTACTGGCCGGAGTACGTGGAGCGGATCACGGGGGTGTCCGTTCCCCAGCTCCGGGAGACCGTGCGGCTGTTCTGCGAGCCCGAGTCGGCGATGGTGCTCACCGCGCGCGGTCCTGAGCAGCAGTCCAAGGGGACGGACACGGTGGGCGCGTGGATCAACCTGTGCCTGGCGACCGGCCGGGCGGGCCGCCCGCTGTCCGGGTACGGCTGTCTGACGGGGCAGGGCAACGGGCAGGGCGGCCGCGAACACGGCCAGAAGGCCGACCAGTTGCCCGGCTACCGCAAGCTGGACGACCCGGCGGCGCGGGCGCACGTGGCCGGGGTGTGGGGCGTGGACCCGGATGCGCTCCCCGGGCCCGGACGCAGCGCGTACGAACTCCTCGACGCCCTCGGCACGGACATCCGGGCCCTGCTGCTGATGGGCTCCAACCCGGTGGTGTCGGCGCCCCGCGCGGCGCACATCGAGGAGCGCATCAAGTCCCTCGACTTCCTGGCCGTCTGCGATGTGGTGCTGTCGGAGACGGCCGAACTGGCGGACGTCGTCCTGCCGGTCACCCAGTGGGCGGAGGAGTCGGGCACGACGACCAGCCTGGAGGGCAGGGTGCTGCTGCGCCGCCAGGCGATCACCCCACCCCCCGGGGTCCGCAGCGACCTGCACGTCCTGCACGAGCTGTCCGCCCGCCTCGGCATCGAGAAGGGCTTCCCGACCGACCCGGAGGAGGTCTTCGACGAACTCCGCCGCGCGAGCGCGGGCGGCCCGGCGGACTACTCCGGGATCACCTACCGGCGCCTGGCAGAGGAGAACGGCGTGTTCTGGCCGTGCCCGGAGGGTGCCGGGGAACCGGAGGGCCTGGGCGGCGGCACGGCCACCCCGGCGATCGGGCCGGAGCGACCGGCCGGCCCGGACACCCCGGCGGACCACCCGGCGGACGCGGCGCACCCAGCCGCGCCGGCACACGCCGCACGCCCGGCAGACCCGGCACGCCCCGCATCGCCCCCTGCCGGCCCGTCACGCCCCGCCGCCGCCCCCGTCGTACACCCCGGCACCCCCCGACTCTTCCTGGACCGCTTCGCCACGGAGGACGGCCGCGCCCGGTTCGCCGCCGTGACGTATCGGGGGACGGCGGAGGAACCGGACGCCGAATACCCGCTGCTGCTGACCACCGGCCGGGTGGTCGCGCAGTACCAGTCGGGCGCCCAGACCCGGCGGGTGGCCGAGCTGAACGCCGCCGCGCCCGGCCCCTTCGTGGAACTGCACCCCCGGCTCGCGGCCCGGATCGGCGCCGCCGAGGGGGATCCGGTGACCGTGACCTCCCGCCGGGGCCGGGCGACCGCCCCCGCCCGGATCACCTCTGCCATCCGCCCGGACACCGTCTTCATGCCGTTCCACTGGCCGGGAGAGGGCCGCGCCAACACCCTCACCAACCCGGCGCTCGACCCGACGTCCCGGATGCCGGAGTTCAAGTCGTGTGCGGTGCGGGTGGAGGCGGGAATTTGACGACAGGGCCTAGGACGACCGGAGTAGTGCGGTTCGGTCCATGGGGGTGCGGCGGGGTGGGCCGGGGTCGCGTAGGTTCGAGTCATGTCCGACACCGAACAGTTCGACCTCGACGTCTATCTGGACCGCATCGGATGGCAGGGCGGCCGGCAGCCAGGCCTGGAGACGCTGCGGGGCGTACACCTCGCGCACGCGCTGTCGCTGCCCTTCGAGAACCTGGACCCGGTCTCCGGCCGGGCCCCGTCGCTCGCCCCGGCCGATCTGCTGGCCAAGATGATCCACGGCCGGCGCGGCGGCTACTGCTACGAGCACAACACGCTGCTCAGGCTGGCGCTGGAGGCGCTGGGGTTCCGGGTGACGCCGCTGGCCGCGCGGGTGGTGCTGGGCGCCGAGACGCCCGAGAGCCGGCCGCGGACCCACGCGATGCTGCGGGTCGCCGTGCCGGGCGAACCGCGGCCGTATCTCGCGGACGTCGGCTTCGGCGCGGGTGGTGCGCTGCTGCTGCCGGTGCCGCTGGTCACCGGCGAGGAGTTCGAGGGCGCGGGACGCCGGCACCGGCTGGGGTTCCTGCCGCACGAGGGCCCGCTGGAGCTGTGGGAACTGCAGGCGTACGACCCGGGGGCCGGGGAGTGGGCCGGTCAGTACGCCTTCACGCTGGAGCCGTTCGCCGCGCCGGACTTCGAGGTCTTCAACTGGTACGTCGGCACCAGCCCGCGCTCCCCGTTCACCCGGCGCCCCTATCTCCAGCGGACCACCGCCGAACGTCATCTGTCGCTGGATGGCGACCGGTTGACCGAGACCCGCACCGACGGCACGGTGACCGAGCGCAAGCTGACGGACGAGGCGGAGGCGCGGCGCGTGGTGGAGGAGGAGTTCGGGATCACCGTGCCCGAGGGCCTCACCCTGCTCCGCTGACTCAGCGCCGGGACAGCCAGTCGCCGTCCTCGATCAGGTTCCCCTCGGCCCGCAGGGCGGCGGCGATACGGGGAGCGGCCAGATAGACCCAGGCGCGGACGGGGGTGCCGTCGGTGGTGCGGACGGCGTCGCGGGCGACGCGTTCGTAGAGGTTGCGCGGGTCGCCCGGGACGTACTCCTCCAAGTGGTCCAGGGCGGCGAGCAGTTCGCCGTACGACTCCGGCCGGGCGGTGACCAGTTCGCCCCGGATCTCGCCGCCCGGCCGCTCCACGGCGTAGGGGTAGCCGGGGCCGTCGTACAGCGCGGCGTCCCGCAGGCGGGCCGGTTCCTCCGACGCGGTGCGGCCCCGCAGGAACAGATCGTGGTTGGCCTCGCCGGGGCGCAAGGTGCCGTAGACGAAGAAGGGCAGCGGGTTCTCGGGCTGCTCGGGCTCCGAAGCGATCACGGAAACGATTCTGTACCCCCTTCGGCTTCTCACACATCTCCATGAAGGGTCTATGGACATGACATGTCATGGCCCCTTAAATCTCTGTGGACATCAGCGCCGCCCCCACGCCTGTCCGGGCGCTTCCCCGAGGAGACAGATGAGCCGGATACGCCAGCACGTGCGAGGATCCCGTCGTCTCACCACCACCGCCGGCGTCGCCGTCACCACCGCGACCCTGCTGACCATGGCCCTCTCCCCCGCCGCCCACGCCGACCCGAGACCGACCCGGGCCACCGCGATCGAGAACGCGGCCTCGGCGCTCCTGGCCCACGCCACGAGCCTGGGCCTGACCTCCGCCGAGAACACCAGCGTCCGCGACGTGATCGTGGACAAGGACGGCACCCAGCACGTCCGCTACGACCGCACCTACCACGGGCTGCCCGTGCTCGGCGGCGACTTCGTGGTCCACCTGGCCCCCGACGGTGCATACCGCAGCGCCAACCGGGCCACCCGCAGCACGATATCCCTGGCCTCGGTCCTCCCGAAGATCTCGGCCCCCAAGGCCGCCGACCTCGCCGTGAACGCCCTGCGCGCGGTCAACCTCGGCAACACGCTGAGGCAGGTCAAGGCCAAGCCCGAGCTGATCGTCGACGCCCTGCACGGCGCCCCGAGGCTCGCCTGGCGCACCAACGCGGCCGGACTGGACTCGCTCGGCAACCCGGTCGCCCGGACCGTGCTGACCGACGCCCGCACCGGCCGCCAGATCGACGCCTGGGACAGCATCGAGACCGCCGCCGGCGACGGCAAGTCGCTCTACAGCGGGACGGTGCCGCTGGAGACGACCCAGTCGGGATCGTCGTACCAGCTCAAGGACCCCACGCGCGGCAACACCTTCACCGGTGACGCCGAGGGCAAGACCGACCTGTGCTTCTTCGGCATCTGCTTCAGCCGGGCCCCCGCGGACCTGTTCACGGACGCCGACAACCACTGGGGCAGCGGCACCACCTCCGACCGTGCCTCGGCCGCCGTGGACGCCCAGTACGGCACCAACGAGACCTGGGACTACTACAAGAACGTCCAGGGACGCAGCGGCATCGCCGGCGACGGCAAGGGCTCGTACAACCGCGTCCACTACGGCAGCAACTACAACAACGCCTTCTGGGACGACAGTTGCTTCTGCATGACGTACGGCGACGGTGACGGGACCACCTTCGGCCCGCTGGTCGCCCTCGACGTGGCCGGGCACGAGATGACCCACGGGGTGACGTCGAAGACGGCCGCGCTGACCTACTCCGGCGAGTCCGGCGGGCTCAACGAGGCCACCTCGGACATCCTCGGCACGATGGTGGAGTGGTACGCGAACAACTCCTCCGACCCCGGTGACTACCTCATCGGCGAGAAGATCGTGAAGCCCGGCTTCGGCAAGGCCGCCCTGCGCTTCATGGACAAGCCGTCGAAGGACGGCAGCTCGGCCGACTACTGGAGCAGTTCGGTCGGCAACCTCGACGTCCACTACTCCTCCGGCGTCGCCAACCACTTCGCCTATCTGCTGGCGGAAGGCAGCGGCCCGAAGACCATCAACGGCGTCAGCTACGACTCGCCGACGTACAACGGCTCCACGGTCACCGGCATCGGCCGGGACAAGGTCGGCAAGATCTGGTACCGGGCGCTGACGGTCTACATGACCTCCTCGACGAACTACGCCGGGGCCCGTACGGCGACCCTGAACGCCGCCAAGGACCTGTACGGCGCGGGCAGCACGGAGTACAACGCGGTGGCGGCGGCCTGGAGCGCCGTCAACGTGAACTGAGCCCCTCCGCAGCATGACGAAGGCCCCGGGTTTCCCGGGGCCTTTGCCATGAACATTCCGACCGGCACTCCGTCACCCGTTCAACGGCGGGCGTCGCTCCATTCGTGTTCTCTTCCCACGGTCGTCTCGTCGACCTTTCCGCACCCCTGTGACCTGCCGTTACCCGGCGGCGGCTAGGCCGCGCGGGGGCCGGCCGCGACACCCGTTCACCGCAGTTCTGACGGTCCCTCAGCAAGCGGACCCGGGCGAAAGCCAGTTACCTCGGTAGGGCAGGGCACACACCAGTCGGACAAGCTCTGGGGAGCACCATGCGACGCACCGCCCGTCTGCTGACCGGTACCGCGCTCGCCGTGGCAGCCGCGGCACCCGCCCACGCCGGCACCGGCAGCCTGGACGTGTACCCCTCCACCGTGGCGCCCGGCGGCCAGGTCACGGTGAACACCGCCGCGTGCGGGGACAAGGGCTCGGCGACCGGGGACGCGAGCGCGGTCGGCGCCGGCACCTTCACGCTGGCCCCCACCTCGCACGAGGGCGAGGCGATCGGCCAGTTCCAGGTGCCGTCGAGCGCACAGCAGGGGACGTACGAGATCATCGCCAAGTGTGCCGAGGGGGACCGGCAGGTGACCGGCGACCTGGTGGTGGCGGTGAGCGCGGCGCACGAACAGGTGCAGCCGCGGGGCAGCATGAAGACGGGGGTCGGCGGCCCATTCGGCTCCGACCCCGTGCAGACCGCGGCAGGCGTGGCGGCACTGGCCGTCGCCGCCGCGGGCGGTACCTGGCTCCTGCATCGCCGGGCGAGAGGCGACGGGATCTGACGGACACCCTCCGCTGTCCGTCCACCGGTACCGCACGTCCCACCCCCTCCGGGTCCGATGCCCCTCGCGGCCCGGAGGGGGAGGGGGTCACCAGGGGGCCCGCCTCCGGAAGTCCCGGGGTCCGCCTCCAGAGAGAGGTTCGTATGCGCAAGGCCGCCAGGAGCGCCGCGAGGTCGCGGCGCGACCGGCTCGGCGACACCACGATAGCCGCGGTCACCGTCGTGGCCCTCGGTGCCGGGGTGTGGCTGCTCGGCGACGGCACCGGGACGCCCACGCCCCCGCAGCCGGCCGCCGCCGAGGGCCACCCCGACCCGGGCGGCGAGCGGCTCACGGCCCACGCCCTCGTCCCGTCCGTGCCCACCCGCATCCGCATCCCCGCGATCGGGGTGAACGCCCCGCTGATGGGCCTGGCCCTCACCCGCTCCGGCAGCCTGGACGTGCCGCCCGCGCAGAACAAGAACCTGGCCGGCTGGTACGAGGCCGGCACCATACCCGGCGAGACGGGCACCGCGATCGTCGCCGGCCATGTCGACAACGCCGAGGGACCCGCCGTCTTCTACGACCTCGGCGCGCTGAAGCGGGGCGCCCGCATCGAGGTGGACCGCCGGGACGGCTCCGTGGCGGTGTTCACCGTGGACGCGGTGGAGGCGTACGCGGCGAACAACTTCCCCGACGCGAAGGTGTACGGGGCGGCTTCCCGCCCCGAGTTGCGCGTCATCACCTGCGGTGGGGGCTATTCGAGGGGCAGCGGGTACCAGGGGAACGTGGTGGTGTTCGCGCACCTCACGGGGGGCCGCTAGGGAGCCGCCCCGCCCCGAGCACATGCTCCCTCCCCCACTCCCCCAGCGGTGCCAGCGCCTCGTTCAGCAGGGCGCCCCGCTCGGTCAACGAGTACTCGACGCGCGGCGGCACCTCGTCGTACTCCTCCCGGTGCACGATCCCGTCGGCCTCCAGCTCGCGCAGCTGCGCGGCGAGGACCTTCTCCGACACGCCGGGCAGGGCTCTGCGCAACTCGCCGAAGCGGTGGGGGCGTTCGTGCAGGGCCCACAGGACGAGCCCCTTCCACTTGCCGCCGATGACGTCCATCGCCGCGTCGACCCCGCAGACGTACGCCCCGGGCCGTCGTCCGACCGCCATGCCCTCCCCCTTCGCGACCTGCACCCTTTCTTCCGGGTAACCACCCACTTCCAAGTAGGTACTTACGCCGGGCGGTCCCCACCGGAAACCCTAGCCGTCATGACCGACAACACATCCCTGACCCTGCTCGGCACCGGCGCGATGGGGACCGCACTGGGCCGGGCCTGGCTGGCCGCCGGGCACCCCCTGACCGTCTGGAACCGCACCCCCGAACGCACCGCCGCCCTGACCACCGGGGGCGCGGTGGCCGTGGGGAGCGCGGCGGAGGCGGTGGCCGCGAACCGGCTCGTCGTCGTCTGCCTGCTGGACGACGCCTCCGTGGGCAGCGCCCTGGCGGAGGCCGACCTGACCGGCCGGGACCTCGTGAACCTCACCACCGGCACCCCCGCCGACGCCCGCACCCGGGCCGCCTGGGCAAAGGAGCGCGGCGCGCGCCTGCTGGACGGCGGGATCATGGCCGTACCGCCGATGATCGGCACATCCGGCGCCTATGTCTTCTACAGCGGCCACCGGGAGCTGTTCGAGGAGCACCGGGACACGCTCGCCGTCCCGGCCGGCACCCGGTACGTCGGCGCCGATCCCGGCCTCGCGGCGCTGCACGACGTGGCCCTGCTGAGCGCCATGTACGGCATGTTCGCCGGCATCACCCATGCCTTCGCGCTGGTGCGCGGGGCGGACGTGGCGCCCGGGGAGTTCGCGGACGTGCTCGTGTCCTGGCTGGACGCGATGGCCGGCATGGCTCACGGCACGGCCGAGCGGCTGGCGAGCGGCGACTACGAGAAGGGGGTCGTTTCCAACCTGGCCATGCAGGTCTCGGGCGCCGGAACCCTGCTGCGCACGGCCGAGGAGCAGGGCGTGAGCACGGAGCTGCTCACCCCGTTCCTGGACCTGATGGCCCGCCGCCTCGCGGACGGCCATGGCGGGGAGGACACAGCGGGCCTGGTGGACCTGCTGCACCACCGGGCCCTGTCCGCCTAGGATCCCGCTCGTACGCGGGATCGCCGCGCTCCTCACAGCCCTCCTCCGTCCGCGCACGGACCCCTCACACCCCCCGCCCGGCCCCGCTGAGGGCAGCGTTCCTCACGGGAAACAGATGTGATGCGGCCGGGTAACGTCGTGACCGCACGCTCAAGGGCATGACCTCGAATACGCGTGTGGTGGTGATCGGCGCCGGCCTCGCGGGCGTACGGCTCGCCCGGCGGCTCGGCGAGCTGGGCGTGGCCGCGCTGCTCGTCGGCGAGGAGCAGCACCCGCCCTACAACCGGGTGCTGCTCGCCGAGGTGCTGGCCGGCCGGTACGCCCCCGAGGTGATCGGCCTGCCGGCACCCCAGGGTCTGCTGCGCGCCCGGGTCGCCGGTATCGACCGGGCCGCCCGGACCGTCGAGTGCGCCGACGGCTCGTCGATCGCATACGACACGCTGGTCCTCGCCACCGGCTCCAACCCCGTACTGCCGCCGCTGCGCGGTCTGTTCACCCCCGACCACCAACTCCCCGAGGGCGTCCACGCGTTCCGCACGATGGACGACTGCCTGGGGCTGGCCAAGGCGGTCCGGCCGGGTGTGCGCGCGGTCGTCATCGGGGGCGGGCTGCTCGGCGTCTCCGCCGCCCGCGCGCTCGCCGTGCGCGGCGCGCAGGTGGTCCTCGCCCAGCAGGCCGAGCGGCTCATGGAGCGCCAGCTCGACCCGGACGCCTCCCGGCTGGTGCTGCGGCACCTCACCGAGCTGGGCGTCGAGGTGCACACCGAGTGCCGGGTGCGGGACGTGCGCTGCGTCGCGGGCGCGGTCCGCTCGGTGGAGATGGCCGACGGATACGCCCTGGACGCCGACCTCGTCGTCCTCGCCTGCGGGGTGCGCCCGCGCACCGGGCTCGCCGAGCAGGCCGGTCTCGCCGTGCACAAGGGCATCCTCGTCGACGACGAGCTGCGCACCTCCGACCCGCACATCCGTGCCGTCGGCGACTGCGTCCAGCACGACGGCACGGTCTACGGCCTGGCCGCGCCCGCCCTGGAACAGGCCGACGCGCTGGCCGAGCTGCTCGCGGGCAACCCCGGCGCCCGGTACGCGGGCACCCGTTCCCTGACCCGGCTGACCCTGACGGGCCCGGGCTCCCCCTTCGACCTGGCCGCGTTCGGCGAGACCGAGGCGCGCCCCGGCGACGACGTCGTACGGCTCGCCGACGCCACCCGCGGCACCTACCGCAAGGTCGTCGTCCGCGAGGACCGCCTGGTCGGCGGGGTCCTCGTCGGCGAACTCGGCACCGTCGGCGCGCTCGCCCGCGCCTGGGAGGGAGCAGAGCCGCTCCCCGACGACGGCCCCCTGCTCCACCTGCTCACCAACGATGGAGGCTCCTGATGACCACCGCCCCCGGGGCCACCCCCACGATCGTGCTCGTCGGCCACGGCATGGTCGGCCAGCGCTTCCTCGAAGCGCTCGCCGAGCGCGGCCTGACCGCCACGCACCGCGTGGTCGTGCTGTGCGAGGAGCCGCGTCCGGCGTACGACCGCGTCGCCCTCACCTCGTACTTCTCGGGCAAGACCGCCGAGGACCTCTCCATGACGGACATGGAGTTCATCGACGCGCACGGCATCGAGCTGTACGTCGGCGACGCCGCGGAGACCGTCGACCGCGAGGCCAGGAAGGTGACGGCCAGGTCCGGCCAGGTCTTCGAGTACGACACCCTCGTCCTCGCCACCGGCTCCTACCCCTTCGTACCGCCGGTCCCGAACAAGGACGCCGAGGGCTGTTTCGTCTACCGCACGATCGAAGACCTGCTGGCGATCGAGGAGTACGCGAAGAAGAAGGCGACGACGGGTGCCGTGGTCGGTGGCGGCCTGCTCGGCCTGGAGGCGGCCGGTGCGCTCAAGGGCCTCGGACTCGACGCCCACATCGTGGAGTTCGCGCCGCGCCTGATGCCGGTGCAGGTCGACGAGGGCGGTGGCGCGGCGCTGCTGCGGACCATCGAGGGCATGGGCCTGAGCGTGCACACGGGCGTGGGCACGCAGGAGATCGTCGTCGACGAGAACGGCGCCGTCATCGGCATGAAGCTCTCGGACGGCTCCGAACTGGCCACCGACATGGTGGTGTTCAGCGCCGGTGTCCGTCCCCGCGACCAGCTCGCCCGCGCCTCGGGCCTCACGGTCGGCGAGCGTGGCGGCATCACGGTCGACGAGCAGTGCCGGACCGTCTGCGACCCGCACGTCTTCGCGATCGGCGAGTGCGCGCTGGCGGCGGACGGCCGGGTGTACGGCCTGGTGGCGCCCGGCTACGAGCAGGCGGAGACGGCCGCCGCGGCGATCGCCGACGACGAGACCGAGCAGCTGGCGTTCACCGGCGCCGACCTGTCCACCAAGCTGAAGCTGCTCGGCGTGGACGTGGCCTCCTTCGGCGACGCGCACGGCACCACCGAGGACTGCCTGGACGTCGTCTACTCCGACTCCCGCGCCGGCCTGTACAAGAAGCTGGTCATCGGCCCCGACGGCACGCTGCTCGGCGGCATCCTCGTCGGTGACGCGGATGCCTACGGCACCCTGCGCGCCCTGACCGGTTCGGTGCCGCCCATCTCCCCCGAGTCGCTCGTCCTGCCCGCCGGAGCCGACTCGGGGGCCCAGCTCGGCCCGTCCGCGCTGCCGGACGAGGCGATCATCTGCTCGTGCCACAACGTCAGCAAGGGCACGATCCGCGGCGCGGTGACGGAGCACAAGTGCACCACCGTGCCCGAGGTGAAGAAGTGCACCAAGGCCGGTACCGGCTGCGGCTCCTGCGTCAAGGTGCTCGGCCAGCTCGTCAACGCCGAGCTGGAGGCGTCCGGCGTCCAGGTCGACAAGGGCCTGTGCGGCTGCTTCTCCCAGACCCGCGAGGAGCTGTACGAGATCGTCCTCGCCCTGCGCATCACGTCGTACCAGGACCTGCTGGACCGCTACGGCCGCGAGGGCGCCCGGGGTGGCGACGGCTGCGAGACCTGCAAGCCGGCCGTCGGCTCCATCATCGCCTCCCTCGCCCCGACGATCGGCGCGAGCGGCTATGTCCTGGACGGTGAGCAGTCGGCCCTGCAGGACACCAACGACCACTTCCTCGCCAACCTGCAGAAGAACGGCTCGTACTCGGTCGTGCCGCGCATTCCCGGCGGTGAGATCGCGCCCGAGAAGCTGATCGTGATCGGCGAGATCGCCCGGGACTTCGGCCTCTACACGAAGATCACCGGTGGTCAGCGCATCGACATGTTCGGCGCCCGGGTCGAGCAACTCCCGCTGATCTGGGCCCGGTTGGTCGACGCCGGCTTCGAGTCGGGCCACGCCTACGGCAAGGCGCTGCGCACGGTGAAGTCCTGCGTGGGCTCGACCTGGTGCCGGTACGGCGTCCAGGACTCGGTGAAGATGGCGATCGACCTGGAGCTGCGCTACCGGGGCCTGCGCTCCCCGCACAAGCTGAAGTCGGCGGTCTCCGGCTGCCAGCGCGAGTGCGCCGAGGCCCAGTCGAAGGACTTCGGGGTGATCGCCACGGCCAACGGCTGGAACCTGTACGTCGGCGGCAACGGCGGCGCGACCCCGCGCCACGCGGACCTGCTGGCCCAGGATCTGTCGGACGCCGAACTGGTCCGCCTGATCGACCGCTTCCTGATGTTCTACATCCGCACCGCCGACCGCCTGGAGCGCACGAGCGTGTGGCTGGAGCGGATTCCGGGCGGACTGGACCACGTACGGGACGTGGTGGTGCACGACTCGCTCGGCATCTGCGACGAGCTGGAGCGGCTGATGCGCTCGCATGTGGCCCACTACCGCGACGAGTGGGCGCAGACCATCAACGACCCCGAGAAGCTCGCCCGGTTCGTGTCCTTCGTGAACGCCCCGGACACCCCGGACCCGGTCGTCGCCTTCGTCCCCGAGCGCGACCAGATCAAGCCCGACCTGCCGCTGCTGTCCATCGGCCTGCGGCCCGCCGACGACGTCCTGGAAGGAAGCGCCCAGCGATGACCCTGGCTCCCGAGACCACCGATCTGAAGGTCCAGCTCCGGCTTGCGGAGGGCTGGTTCACGGCCTGCGACCTGAGCGCGCTCACCCCGGGCCGCGGGGTGGCCGCCCTGCTGCCGGACGGCAGCCAGGTGGCCCTCTTCCGGGACCGCGCCGACCGCCTGTACGCCGTCGACAACCGCGACCCCTTCACCGGCGCGGCGGTCCTGTCCCGCGGCCTGACCGGCACCCACCAGGACCGCCCCTTCGTGGCCTCGCCCCTGCTGAAGCAGCGGTTCGACCTGATCAGCGGGGAGTGCCTGGACGACGGGGAGGTACGGCTGACGGCGTACGAGGTGCGGGCGGCCTAGCCGGCACCTGCCGACCAGATTTGCTTGACCGATCGTTCCAGAAAAGCCTAGGCTGCGGCACGTGGCCAGGACCAAGGAGTTCGATCCGGACGCCGCGCTGCAGTCGGCCCTGGAGCTGTTCTGGCGGCGCGGCTACGAAGCGACGTCGCTGGCCGATCTCGTCGAGCACCTCGGGATCGGCCGGGCGAGCCTGTACGCGACCTTCGGCAGCAAGCACGAGCTGTACCTGAAGGCCCTGGAGCGCTACGAGCAGTCCGGACTCACCCGGATCGTGCGGGAGCTGTCCCAGCCGGGCGCCGCCCTGCCTGCCGTGCGGGCGGTGGTCCGGCGGTTCGCGGCGGAGGCCGCCGACGAACGGCTGCGGCAGAACGGCTGCCTGATCACCAACACCGCCGCCGAACTGGCCCCGCACGACCCGGCCGCCACCCGGCGCGTCGAGCGCAACTGGGACCACCTGGAGACACTGCTGCACTCCGCGCTGGCCCGCGCCCAGAGCCAGGGCGAGCTGCCCGCCGGCCGCGATCCACTCGCCCTGGCCCGCACACTGCTGGTGCTGATGCAGGGCCTGCGGGTCGTCGGCAAGGCGTCGACGGACCCGGCGCGCGTCCGGGACGCGGCGGAGCAGGCTCTGGCACTGCTCGACTGAACGCCCCTTCACGGGGGCGTTTTTCCGGACCTCATAATGAACCGATCGGTCAAGAAAAAGGGGAGATCATGACCACCGTCACGCGCAACCGCTTCACCGGCCGGACCGCCCTCGTCACCGGTGCCGGATCCGGCATCGGCCGGGCCGTCGCCCTCGCACTCGCCGCCGAGGGAGCGCAGGTGGTCGTCGCCGGTCGGCGGCCCGAGCCCCTGGCGCAGACCGTCCGGCTGATCGAGGAACAGGGCGGCACGGCCCTCGCGGTGACGGCCGACGTCTCGCGCGCCGACGACGCGGGGGCGCTGGTGCGGGCCGCCGTCGACCGCTTCGGCTCGCTCGACGTGGCGGTCAACAACGCGGGCGTCTTCCGGGGCGGGCAGCCCCTCGCGGACCTCCCGGAGGACGACTGGCACGCCCAGCTCGCGACCAACGTCACCGGCGTACACCTGGCCCTGCAGGCCCAGATCCGTCGGATGCGCACCCAGCCGACAGGGGGTGCGATCGTGAACATCTCCTCCACCTTCGGCCTGCACGCCACCTCCCCCGGCGCCGCCGCCTACTGCGCGACCAAGGCCGCCGTGACCGCCCTCAGCCGGGGTGCCGCCCTGGACCACATCCGGGACGGCGTCCGGATCAACGTGGTCAGTCCCGGCGCCACCGAGACCTCCATGTCCCTGCGTCCGGGCGAGACGGAGGCGGACCGGACCGACCGCGCCAAGGCCACGCTCCCCCTCGGCCGGATCTCCACCACCGAGGAGGTCGCCGCCGCCGTCCTGTACCTGGCCTCCGACGACGCTGCCTCCGTCGTCGGCACGGACCTGGTGGTGGACAGCGGCGGTTCGCTCTAGAGGTCCGCGGCGGCTACCTGCTCAGCGGGAGCCGCACCGCCGCCGTCCCCAGCCCGACCGGACCGCGCAGCAACCTGGCGGCCGCAGTGGTCCGGGTGCGGATGTCGGTGTAGCGGCCCGTGCTGAGGCTCCAGTGGAGGAAGCCGGCCAGGCCCGCCCGCTCCTGCTCTGCCAGCTCCAACTCGTCGCATAGTTCCGGAAGTTCGGCGTCGCGGAGGTGCGCACGGACCGTTTTCTCCCGGCGCGGCGGTTCGGAGCTCAGTCGATCCCCGAGCGCTCCACCCCTGCCACGATCCACCGCTGGAAGCACAGGAACACCAGCAGCAGCGGCAGGATCGACACGACGGCGGCGACGAACAGCTCGTGCAGCCGGATCACCTGGGACGTCGTGAACGACGACAGGGCCACCTGCACCGTCCAGGCGCTCTGGTCCTGCCCGATCACCAGCGGCCACAGGAAGGAGTTCCACGCGCCGAGGAAGACGATCGTGCCGACCGCCGCGAACACCGGCCGCGCGTTCGGCACGACCACCAGCCAGTACGTCCGCCAGTACCCGAGCCCGTCGACCTGTGCCGCGTCCTCCAGCTCCCGTGGGAAACCGAGGAAGTACTGGCGGAAGACGAAGCAGGCGAACGCGGAGAACAGCGTCGGGATGATCAGCCCGCGGAGCGTGGAGATCCAGCCCAGCGACGACACCAGGACGAAGCTCGGTACGAAGGTGACGGCGGCCGGGACCAGCAGGGTGCCGAGGATGCCGTAGAAGACCTTGTTCGCGTGCCGGTACGGGATGCGGGCGAGGCCGTAGCCGGCGAGGGAGGCCAGGAGCAGTGTGCCCAGCGTCGTGGCGACGGCGATCAGCGCGGAGTTGAGGAGGGAGCGGGCGAAGGGGACGGAGGGATCGTCGAAGAGCTCCCGGACGTTCCCCCACTTCAACTCACCTGGAAAGAAGGTCCATTCGGGCGAGGTGATGTCCCGCTCGCTCGACAGGCCGTTGCGGAGCAGCAGATAGAAGGGGATCAGGAAGAGCAGGGCGAGCGCGATCAGCAGCACCAGCCTGAGCGCCCGCCCGACCCGGACCAGGGCGTCATCCATCGGTGTCCGTCCTTCCCAGCCGCAGCCACCGCGCCTGCCCCACCGTGACGATCGCGATGATCAGCGCGAGGATCACCGCGCCCGCGCTGCCGAGCCCGAGGTTCTGCCCCTGTCCGAGGGCGGTGTAGTAGAGGTAGACCAGCGGCGGGCGGGCGTACGGCGGATAACCCCGGGCGTCCGACAGGAGGTTGTAGAACTCGTCGAAGGCCTGGAAGGCGTTGATGACGAGCAGCAGCACCACGGCGACCGAGGTCGCCCGCAGCTGGGGGAGGGTGATGTGCCGCAGCACCGTCCAGCCGGGCCGGGCCCCGTCCACGGCGGCCGCCTCGTACAGCACCGGGTCGATCCGTTGCAGCCCGGCCAGGAAGAGGATCATGTAGAACCCGGCCTGCAGCCACAGCCGTACGGTGACGATGACCAGCCAGTACCAGGGCGGATCGGTGCTGGACAGCCAGGCGACGGGATCGCCGCCGAACCACCCGAGAACGGTGTTGGCGAGCCCGAACCGCACCCCGTTGAAGATCGACATCTTCCACACCAGCGCGGCGACGACGTAACTGCACGCGGCCGGAAGGAAGAAGACGGAGCGGAAGAAGGCGCGCGCCCGCCGGACCCGGTTGACCATCAGGGCGAGGGAGAGCGAGAAGACGTAGGTGGCCGGCACGATGAAGGCGGTGAACACGAGGAAGGTCTTCAGGCTGCCGACGAACGCGTCGTCCTTCAGCATCGCCGTGTAGTTGTCCAGGCCGACGAAGTGCGTGGGCGTGACGGTGTTGTGCGCGTCGAAGAAGCCGAGGCCCACGCTCCACAGCAGCGGAACGTAGGTGAACAGCGCGAGCCCGGCCGCGAACGGCCCCACGAACACCCAGAACCAGAGGGTCCTGCGGCCCCTCACGACGTCTTCTTCACGTTCTTCACGCGGTCGAGCTCACCTGACACCTTCCGCACGACTGCCCGCAGTTCGCTCCCCGGATCGGCCCCGCTCCTGATGATCCGGCTGAGCGCGTCCTGGTAGGCGGTCTGGGCGGCCGGCGTCCACAGCAGAGGCTGCGCGTAGCCGTGCTCCGTGGTGAAGCGCACGGCGTCGGCGGCGGGACCTTTCTGGAGTTTGGTGGCTTTTTCGGCGAGGGAGATGCGGGCCGGGATGTGAAAGCCGTAGGACAGGGCGAAGTCCTCCTGGTAGTCGGTCCGTTCGACCCACAGCCACCGCACGAACTCCTTGGCGGCCTCCTTGTGCCTGCTGCGCGCGCTGACGGCGGCGCCGTAGGCCCCGACGGGTACGGCGGGCTTGCCCTGGTCGCCGTCCCCGGGGAACGGCAGGACACCGAAGTCGTCCCCCAGCTCCTTCTGGATCTGCGGCAGCGCCCACAGCCCGGACCACTGCATCGCGGTCAGCCCCTGGGTGAAGGCGGACGGGTCGGACCAGTCGGTGGGCGCGCCGAGGAGGAGGGACTTGTCGGTGTAGAGCCGGCGCAGCTTGCCGAGGGTGCGGGCGGCGGCGGGGTCGTCGAAGCCGACCTTGCCGTCCTCGGTGACGAGCTGGAGCCCGGCGGCGTACAGGGGCGTACCGCCGAGCACACCGGCTCCCCCGTCATTGCCGAGGAACAGCCCCTTGGCCTTGCTGCCGGTGAGCTTCTTCGCGGCGTCGACGAGGGCGTCGAGCGTGGTGGGCGGCTCGACCCCGGCGTCCCTCAGCAGGCTCTTGCGGTAGTAGAGCATCTGCATGTCGATGACCTGCGGGATGCCCCAGATCCGCCCGTCGTGGGTCTTGGGCGTGAGAACGGCCGGATTGAAATCGTCCCTGACGCCCTTGAGGAGATCGGTGAGGTCGACGACCTGACCGCCCTGGATCTGGTCCAGGGTCGGCCCGTTGACCTCGAAGACGTCCGGCCCGGAGTCGGTGAGCAGGGCGGCCGCGGTCTGCTGGTCGTAATTCCCCGGCCGCCACTGCACCTTGACGTCCGCCTTCTCGTAGGCGGCGGCGTACCGCTGGACGGCCTGCTCGGTGCCGGCCTCGCCGTACTGGTGGTACCACTGCGACAGCTGTGGCCCCGAACCCCCTCCGTCGCCCCGCCCGGTGTTCGATCCGCACGCGGTGAGCAGTCCCGCGCCCGCTGCCAGCAGCGTCCTACGGCTGATGCTCGTCATCGTGTGCCCCCTTCGGTCATCGATGCACGGCCCAACGATCAACCCTGCACCGGGATTACGAAAGGGGGGTTGCGGCCGTGTGTCACACCTTGAGGTCGACGCCGGCGAGGGCGGGCAACGGCAGCGGGGCGGGATCTCGTCAGTGCGCGCTGCGTTCGGCGGCGTTCGCCTGCCACTGGCGGCCGATGGCGCGCAGCAGCGCCGGGTACACCCCGAGGTACCGGAAGGGCTTGATGGCGGCCATGTAGAGCGTGCCGAACGGCCCGTTCGGCTTCACCAGGACGGCCATCTGGCCGTGGTAGCCGCCGGATCCGTCCGGGACCCAGCCGATGTGCATCACCGCGTGCACGGTCTTGTTGCCCATCTCGGCGGCCCACTCGTCGTGCCTCTCATAGAGGGAGGTGAACGGGGACGAGCCGAGATCGGGACCCCGGGGCCCCTCCCGGAGGTCCGCCGGCATGCGGTCGCGCAGGGACGGCAGCCGGGTGCCGATGCCGGTACCGGCCTTGTCCAGGCCGAGCAGTGCCCCGAGCTTCCAGCGGATGGTGAAGAGCACGCGGGAGACGGCACCTTCTCCCTTCACCCCACCCTGGAGCCCTTCGGCCATCTGACGCACCAGCCACACGAGGTCGTCCGGTCCGCCGGGGGTGGGCAGTGCCCACACGTCCTCGACCGTGAAGTCGCCGGTGATCTCGTGGATCCGCCAGGGGCGGTCGGTGTGGGCGGTCCGGGGAAGTCGCATGAGCAAGCCCCTATCTATACGGTGGCGTATAGATCCAGCGTAGAGCCATCTATACGCCCCCGTATACTCGGCGCGGACGTGAGGAGGCACACACCATGGGCGCGACCCGCACGCCACGGGGCAAGTGGATCGAGGAAGGCCTGCGGGCACTCGTCGCAGGCGGACCCGAGGCGGTCCGCATCGAGGTGCTGGCGCAGGCACTCGGCGTCAGCAAGGGTGGCTTCTACGGGTACTTCCGCAACCGGGAGGCGCTGCTCACCGAAATGCTGGACACCTGGGAGCGTGAGGTCACCGAGAGCGTGATCGAGCAGGTGGAGAGCGGCGGGGGGGACGCCAGGGCCAGACTGGAGCGACTGTTCGCCATCGTCGCCGCCGCCGAGGGGCCGGTGCGGGGCACCACCGCCGACCTGGCGATCCGCGAGTGGGCCCGCCGCGACGCGGCCGTCGCCGAGCGCCTGCGCCGCGTGGACAACCGGCAGATGGACTACCTGCGTTCCCTGTTCTCCTCCTTCTGCCCCGACGAGGACGAGGTCGAGGTCCGCTGCCTGATCGCCGTCTCGGTGCGCATCGGCAACGACCTCTACGCGGCCGACACCGGCAAGCGCAGCCGCACGGAAGTGATGGCGCTGATCAGACGACGCTTGCTGGAATAGCGTCCTCCCGACGCCGGGAGACAGCGGAAGCGGTACGGATCAGTCGCCGAGGTCGGTGCGCTTCTCCAGGCGTGAGCCGCGACGCGGGCTGATCGACATCAGGTCGCTCGGCGCATCCAGTTCGAGGCGGTGCCAGCGGCCGCGCGGCACGAACACGGCGGTACCCGGCCCCAGCCGCACCATCTCCTCGGCGCCGCCCTCGACCACGGGACGGAAGTACAGGCGCACGCCCCCGGTCAGACAGCACAGGGCCTCCTCACCCGCGGGATGCACCTCCCAGTGGTCGGCGTGGACGTCGGCGTCGGTCTCCACGTGGAAGGCCGCGACCTGCCAGGATCCGGGATCACCTTCGGCCATCCGCCGGGCGCCGGACAGGACACCGCCGTCGGGCCGGAAGTCCAGCATCGAGGAGAACAGGTCGACGGTCGTGACGGTCGTGACGGTCATGACGATGTTCCTTCCATTCGCTTCTTCACGGGGGCGGCGGGGGCTGGGGGGTGTGGCGCCGGGGGGTGCGAGGCCGCCGGGCGCGGCGCCGCGGAGTGCGGGGTCGTCGGGCACGGGGCCGCAGGGTGCGAGGCCGTCGGGTGCGGCGCCGCGGAGTGCGGGGCCGCGGGGCGCGAGGCCGTCGGGCACGGGGCCGTAGGGTGCGGCGCCGCGGGGCGCGAGGCCGCCGGGCGCGGCGCCGTCGGGTGTGGGGCCGGGGATCTGGTGAGGCTCGGGCGTCGGGGCAGCACGCAGGCCGCCACGACCGCCGCGAGCAGACAGAGCGCGGCCGTGACGGCCAGGCCGAGGGCGTAACCGGCGTTGAGCGCGCCGGGACCGGTGGCCGTACCGGTGCGGTCGGCGGCGACCGTGGCCAGGGTGGCCACACCGATGCAACCACCCAGCTGGCGTGCGGTGTTGAAGAGGCCGGAGGCCATGCCGGCCTCGCCGGGCCGGACGCCGGTCGTCGCCGCGGCGGCCGCCGGCGCGAACACCAGCCCGATGCCGACGCTGGTGACCAGTGACGGCCCGAGCACATCGGTGAGAAAGCTGCCGTGCGGGCTGATCCGGGCGAACCAGCCCATGCCCGCGGCAGCGAGCAGCGCGCCGGGCACGAGCGAGGCGCGGGGCGAACGGGTGGCGGTGATACGGGTGGCGGCGATGGTCCCGGCCACCGAGCCCGCGCAGAACGGCAGGAACGCGACGCCGGTCGCGGCGGCGCCGAGGCCCAGGACCTGCTGGAGATAGAGGGAGATGAAGTAGAAACCGGTGAACTGCCCGGCCGCGGCGAGGAACACCAGCAGATTGGCGCCCGCGACCCAGCGACTGCGCAGCAGCCCGAGCCGCAACAGCGGTGCGGGCGCCCGGGATTCGACGAGGACGAACGCGCCGAGCAGGAGGGCAGCACCGCCGAGAGTGGACCATGTCCCCTTGGACGCCCACCCTTGGACATCGGTCCGTACGACACCGAACACGAGCAGCCCGGTTCCGCCGGTCGCCAGCAGGGCTCCGAGCGCATCAGGCCGCTCCCGCCGGGCCGGCCTGGACTCGGCCGGTACGGCCACGTGGACCAGAGCGAGCGCCGTGGCCACGATGGGCAGGTTGATCAGCATCACCCAGCGCCAGCCGGCGTACTGGGTGAGCACCCCGCCCGCCAGCACGCCCAGCGCGCCGCCCACGGCGTTCATCCCGCTCCACACACCGAGGGCGCGGACGCGGCGGGGGCCGTCGGTGAAGGTGGTGGTCAGCAGCGCCAGCGCGGCCGGCGCGGTGGCGGCCGCCCCGACACCCTGTCCCGCGCGGGCGGACACCAACTGCCATGGCTCCTGGGCCAGTCCACCGGCGAGCGAACAGACCCCGAAGACGACCAGTCCCGCGACGAAGAGCCGACGCCGGCCGTACAGATCGCAGGCCCGGCCGCCGAGCAGCAGGAACCCGCCGAAGGTGAGCGCGTACACGTGCACGACCCAGGACAGGCCGAGCGGATCGAAGCCGAGGGAGGTGCGGACCGCCGGGAGCGCGACGTTGACCACGGCCATGTCGAGAGCGACGACGAACTGGGCGACGGCGGAGGCCGCGAGCACGGTCGTAGGGTTGCCCCGTAAGTTTCTGTACATGTACGAAAACTAGCGCGACCGGGTAGCCGTTGTCGAGACCGGGTTTTCGACGCCCGGGAATCCCCGAAGGGCTGACGGGGCGTGACCGGAAGTGGACCGGCGTCAGGACGACGAGGGCATGATGGGTGCCATGCCGCAACCGCCCGCACCCCGCAAGACCACCGGCCGACCTGCCCGTATCTCCCGTGCGGAGATCATCCGGACGGCGCTCCGGATCGTGACGGACGAGGGCGTGAACCGGCTGACGATGCGCCGGCTCGCCTCCGAGATCGGCAGCACGCCCATGGCGCTCTACCACCACGTCCGCGACAAGGAGGAACTGCTCCTCCTCCTGCTGGACGACTACGCCGCGCAGAACCTGCGCCGGCCGTCCCCTCCCCCCACCGACCCGCGCGAACGCGTCATCGCCGCCGCGACCGCGATCCACGAGGTGCTGGCCGCCTGTCCGTGGGTGGTGGAGGTACTGACGGCGGACGACCTGATGTCGACGTCCGCGCTGTGGTTCGTGGAGCAGATCGTGGACGGCCTGACGGCCTGCGGCCTGTCCCTGGAGTCCGCCGTGCACGGCTACCGTGCCATCTGGTACTACACAGCCGGCGAAATCGTGATCCGCACGGCAGCGGCCCGCCGCCGTGCCGCCGACGACCGCCCGACCTACCGCGAGCGCGTCTTCGCCGCCCTGGACCCACAAGAACTCCCCCGCCTGACGGAGGTCGCACACCGCTGGGCACCGCTCACCACGCAGGACACATACGCGCAGGGCCTGACGGCACTGGTGGACGGCCTGGTGAGCACGGTCGGCTAGGTAGCCGCCTCGACGGTGTCGGCACCGCTCAGACGCTGGCACCACGTGCCGTCACCGGCCAGCGGTCGATCACCTCGCCGTGCCGGACGGCCAACAGCTCGTCGGCGAGATCGACCGGCGTGCAGATGCGACTTGCCGACCGTACCGCCCACCTCACGTTGGGCCAGCAGCCGTGAGCTGTCACGGCGACTGCCGCACCTGGACGTGCCGTTGAAGCTGATCGCGCGGGTCGGTGACGACGAGCGTAGTGGCCATTTTGTCCCAAAGCTCTTGCCGATTTCGATCCCACAGGAGCCAGAAGTATGGAATCAGGAGAGTGAAAGCGGCAAGGAAGCCGATTAGCGTCTTCGCGATAAATTCCCGGAAGAACATCCGCCACCATCGGGCAGTTCCGGCTTGCGGAATATGAACGACTCTCATGTGGAGCAGTTGTTTGGCGGGCGTTTGGCCGTATTGGAAGACTATGAGCGCCCAAATAAGCCAGCCAATCAGCAATGTGCAGACCATTATCACCCCCTCCAGCAGATAACCGCCGAAACGCAGCCCAGCCGTGGAGAGGGTTACCCCTTGCGGCATAAACTGCACTTGGTTGCAAAATCGGCAAGACGGCTCACCCATAGTCACTTGCCCGCAATTTGTGCATTTTCCCGTCGGCGTGAACGTCGCCGGGCCTACTGCTGGGGGTGCTGCTTCTGGCGGTTGCGGAGGGAAGGCGGGCAGTGGGGGTGTGGGTTGACTTGGCCCAGAACGTGACGACCATTGCTGCCATGACCTAGGCTCGGGGGGCGGTGTTTCATGCTTCTGCCCCCCTCCTCGGTTCTCGCCTGGATTCGCGACCATGACCGACTCCCTAATCTCTGGAGCAGCCCGCGATCAGTGCGGTGAAATGGGATCCGATGGCCAGTCGGGTATGCCCACAAGGTGTACATGGATGTATGAGGCATGCCGTACCTACTCACAGGACTAGCACAGGGCCGAGGTTGCCGCACATCGATCAAGGAGTACAGGTGCAGTTCGAGAGCCATATGCACTGTCACAGTCCGGCATTGACGGATAGCCACTCCAGCAACCGACCATGACCGACAGTCGCTCTCAGGGGTCGAACGGCGGCTGCTGTGACCGCCGTTGACGGATTTCCATATCATTCAGCTACGTTCACCGCCGTACAGACGGGCGCATCGACAGCGAATCTCGTATCCTCCGCCGTCGCCTGAAACAGCAACGCGGGGCTCAGCCGCACCCGGAGGGCAGAACGAGGACACAACGGCTTCACGCGGGTTCAAAGGCAGCCAACGCCAACGAACGGCATTTTGCCTGGTCAGAGACTTTTCTTGACAGCCTCCGCAGACGATGCACGGAGAGGCGGCACCCCCGCACAAGGTGCCGCCCCTCCTCTTTCGTGCGCCGGGGCCGCCGCCGATCGGTGAGGGTCGGGGACCAGCGGCGGCTCCGGGGTTCAACGGGCCCGGTAGGGCCTAGCGGTGGTCGCTGCCCTCCGAGTTCGTCGCCGCGCGCCCCGCCTCCAGGCGGGCCACCGGGATGCGGAAGGGGGAGCAGGAGACGTAGTCCAGGCCGACCTCGTGGAAGAAGTGGACGGACTCGGGGTCGCCGCCGTGCTCGCCGCAGACGCCGAGCTTCAGGTCGGGGCGGGTGCGCCGGCCCGCCTCCGCCGCCAGCTTCACCAGGGAGCCGACGCCGTCCTTGTCGATCGTCTCGAAGGGGGACACGCCGAAGATGCCCTTCTCCAGGTACGCCGTGAAGAAGGAGGCTTCGACGTCGTCGCGGCTGAAGCCCCACACCGTCTGCGTCAGGTCGTTCGTGCCGAAGGAGAAGAACTCCGCCGCCTCCGCGATCTGGCCCGCCGTGAGGGCCGCTCGCGGCAGCTCGATCATCGTGCCGATCGCCAGCTTGAGCGACGTACCGGTCGCCGCCTCGACCTCCGCGATGACCTTGTCGGCCTCCTCGCGGACGATCTCCAGCTCCTGGACCGTACCGACCAGCGGGATCATGATCTCCGCGCGCGGGTCGCCCTTCGCCGACCTGCGCTCCGCCGCCGCCTCGGCGATCGCGCGGACCTGCATCGTGAACAGGCCGGGGATCACCAGGCCGAGGCGCACGCCGCGCAGACCCAGCATCGGGTTCTGCTCGTGCAGGCGGTGCACCGCCTGGAGCAGGCGGAGCTCGTTCTCGTGCGGCTCCTGGCGGGACTCGGCCAGGGCCACGCGGACCGAGAGTTCCGTGATGTCGGGGAGGAACTCGTGCAGCGGCGGGTCCAGGAGACGGATCGTCACCGGGAGGCCGTCCATCGCCTCGAAGAGTTCGACGAAGTCCGTCTTCTGGAGCGGGAGCAGCGCCTTCAGGGACTCCTCGCGCTCCTCCTCCGTGTCCGCCAGGATCAGGCGCTCGACCAGCTCGCGGCGGTCGCCGAGGAACATGTGCTCCGTGCGGCACAGGCCGATGCCCTGGGCGCCGAAGCGGCGGGCGCGCAGCGCGTCCTCCGCGTTGTCCGCGTTGGCGCGCACGCGCAGGCGGCGCTTGCGGTCGGCGAAGGCCATCATGCGGTGGACCGCCTCGACCAGTTCGTCCGCGTCGTCGGCGCCCGGGTGCATCCGGCCCTCGAAGTACTCGACCACGGGGGACGGGACCACCGGGACCTCGCCCAGGTACACCTTGCCCGACGAGCCGTCGATGGAGATCAGGTCGCCCTCTTCCACGACGTGTCCGCCCGGGACCGTCATCCGGCGGCGCTTGGTGTCGACCTCCAGCTCCTCCGCGCCGCAGACACAGGTCTTGCCCATGCCTCGGGCGACCACGGCCGCGTGGGAGGTCTTGCCGCCGCGGGAGGTCAGGATGCCCTCCGCCGCGATCATGCCGTCCAGGTCGTCCGGGTTGGTCTCACGGCGGACCAGGATGACCTTCTCGCCCGAGCGGGACCACTTCACGGCCGTGTAGGAGTCGAAGACCGCCTTGCCGACGGCTGCACCCGGAGATGCGGCGATGCCGCGCCCCACCTGCTCGACCTTCGCGTCCTCGTCGAAGCGCGGGAACATCAGCTGGGCGAGCTGGGCGCCGGTGACGCGCTGCAGGGCTTCCGTCTCGTCGATCAGGCCCTGGTCCACCAGCTGGGTGGCGATACGGAAGGCCGCGCCCGCCGTGCGCTTGCCCACGCGCGTCTGGAGCATCCACAGCTGACCGCGCTCGATCGTGAACTCGATGTCGCAGAGGTCCTTGTAGTGGTTCTCCAGCGTCTCCATGATCTGCATGAGCTGGTCGTACGACTTCTTGTCGATCGACTCCAGCTCCGCCAGCGGGACGGTGTTGCGGATGCCCGCCACCACGTCCTCGCCCTGGGCGTTCTGGAGGTAGTCGCCGTAGACGCCCTGGTGGCCGGAGGCCGGGTCGCGGGTGAAGGCGACGCCCGTGCCGGAGTCGGGGCCCAGGTTGCCGAAGACCATGGAGCAGATGTTCACGGCCGTGCCGAGGTCGCCGGGGATGCGCTCCTGGCGGCGGTAGAGCTTCGCGCGGTCGCCGTTCCACGAGTCGAAGACCGCCTTGATGGCGAGGTCCATCTGCTCGCGCGGGTCCTGCGGGAAGTCCCGGCCGGCCTCCTTCTTGACGATCTTCTTGAAGGTGGTGACCAGCTTCTTCAGGTCGGCGGCCTCCAGATCGGTGTCGACCGTGACCTTCTTGGCCTCCTTGGCCTTGTCGAGGGCCTCCTCGAAGAAGTCGCCGTCGACGCCGAGGACGGTCTTGCCGAACATCTGGATCAGGCGGCGGTAGGAGTCCCAGGCGAAGCGGTCGTCGCCGGCCTGCTTGGCCAGGCCCTGCACCGACTTGTCGGAGAGGCCGATGTTCAGGACCGTGTCCATCATGCCGGGCATGGAGAACTTGGCGCCGGAGCGGACGGAGACCAGGAGGGGGTTGTCGGCCTGGCCGAGCTTCTTGCCCATGCGGGACTCGAGGGCGTCGAGGTGCGCACTCACCTCGTCACGCAGTGCCGCGGGCTCCTCGCCGCTCTCCAGGTAGACCTTGCAGGCCTCGGTGGTGATGGTGAAGCCCGGAGGGACCGGCAGGCCGAGGTTGGTCATCTCGGCGAGGTTGGCACCCTTGCCGCCGAGGAGGTCCTTGAGGTCCTTGTTGCCCTCGGTGAAGTCGTAAACGAACTTCACTACGTGGGGTTCTTTGTTTTCCGACACGGGTCTCGACTCCTTGAGGCCACGGTGGCTGCCCTGACGGCGAGGAACATACCCAGATCGAAGGCACATGGGTACGTCCACTTGCGCGTCATGCGCCCGTAACCAGTCGTCCGCCAGCGGATCGAAAGTCAAGGCTTGGCAAGCCAGCGCAGTCAGATGTCTTCACTTCTTGAACTCAAGCACCCCCAGATGCCGGGTTTTCCGCTCAGATGAGCGGAGATCCTGCACGTCTGATTTCGATCGGTGAACGATCAGGGCGTGGCACCCAGTGCCACCCCTTGGAGAAGTGCAGTCGCCCATGATCCGCTCATCTGAGCGCAACCCTTATCAAGGGTGGCGAGAATCACGCTGCCACAGCGGGCGGGGTTTCACCATGCGGACCGCTCCCCGGTACCCGGAAACGCCCACGTCACACACCCGGAGTCAGACACCCAGCGCCCGCAGCCGCTCCTCCACCCGCTCCGGCGCGAAGAGGTGTTCCACGACCAGGGCTCCCGCTCCGATGAGCGCGGCCCGCTCCCCCAGCCGGGAGGTGACGACGTCCAGGTGGGCCGTGGAGCGCGGCAGGGCCCGCTGGTAGAGCAGCTCGCGCACACCGGTGAGGAAGGGCGTCCCGGCCAGGTCGCCGGCGATCATCAGCACGCCGGGGTTGAGGAGGGTGACGACGGTCGCCAGTACGTCCCCGACCCTGCGGCCGGCCTCCCTCGCCAGCGCCGCCGCCTCGGGATGCCCGGCGGCCAGCAGGTCCCGTACGTCCGCGCCGGACGCGGCCGGCACCCCGCTCTCCGCCAGCCGCCGGGCCACGGCGCCCCCGCTGGCGACGGCGGCGAGACAGCCGTACGAACCGCAGCGGCACTGCGCGTCCGCGCCGACCCGGATGTGCCCGATGTCGCCCGCGCCGCCGTCGATGCCCCGGTAGATCGCGCCGTCCACGACCACCCCGGCGCCGATGCCCGTGGACACCTTGACCAGTACGAAGGCCGCGCAGTCGGGATGGCCGGCGCGCTGTTCGCCGTAGGCCATGAGGTTCGCGTCGTTGTCGACCAGGACGGGGACGGCCGGGGCGCCGGTGTGTTCGGTGAAGGCGCGGGAGAGCCGGCCCCTGATGTCGTAGCCGTCCCAGCCGGGCATCATCGGCGGCTGCACCACCCGGCCGGTCCCGGTGTCCACCGGGCCGGGCACGGCGAGCCCGATGCCGGCGACGTCCGCCGCCGGGCGCCCGGCCTTCTCCAGCAACTCGCCGAACCAGCGGCCCAGTTCGGGCAGTACGACCTCCGGTCCGTCGCCGACCACCAGCGTTCCGGAGTGCTCGGCCAGGATCTCGCCGGTCAGGGTGAGGACGGCCGCGCGGGCGTGCCGGGTGTCCAGGTCGGCGGCGAGCACGACGGCGTGGGAGTCGTCGAACTCCAGGGTGATGGAGGGGCGGCCGCCGAGCGGTGAGCCGACCGGGCCGCCGGCGCCCTCGCGCAGCCAGCCCGCCCGGAACAGGCGGTCCAGGCGCTGGCCGACGGTCGCGCGGGACAGTCCGGTCGCCTGCTGGAGGGCACCGCGCGTCACGGCCCGCCCGCTGCGGACCAGTTCGAGCAGGTCTCCGGCGCCGGCCTGGCCGCCGGCTCTGCGGGCTCTCCCGGGACGTCCGTTCATGCTCACCCCCTTGTGTTTCCCAACCCTGCATTACATATTGAGTTTTGCGTGTTAAATAGACGTAACTCTACGACGGTTACCACCAAACCCGGCCGGACAGCCGGGCGTCTTCGGCTTTCGGGGAGCCCCGAGTGGATCGCAGCAGCACGCAGCTCACCGCCCGTCCCGCGACCCGTGAGATCGCATACGATCCACCGGTCTCCAGCACATCCCTGCACGTCAGGGCGGCCCGGGTGCTCGATGCGAACTGGACCGGCGGCTCAACGGTTCCCTCCCGGAGCCTGTATCCGCACCAGTGGTCGTGGGACTCGGCGTTCATCGCGATCGGTCTGCGGCACATCTCGCCGCTGCGGGCCCAGACCGAGCTGGAGACGCTGCTGGCCGCCCAGTGGGCCGACGGACGCGTCCCGCACATCGTGTTCAACCCCTCCGTACCGCTCGACGCGTACTTCCCCAGCCCCGACTTCTGGCGCTCCTCCACCGCCGGTCGCGCGGCGGGCGCCCCGCGCACCGTACAGACGTCGGGGATCGTGCAGCCACCGGTACACGCGCTGGCCGCCTGGCTGGTGCACCGCGCCGACCCCGGGCTGTCGCGCGCCCGTGGCTTCCTGGACCGGATGTACCCGCGGCTGGCCGCCTGGCACCGCTATCTGCTGCACCGCCGGGACCTGGGCGGTGCGGGGCTGGTGTCCGTCGTCCACCCCTGGGAGCAGGGCATGGACAACAGCCCCTGCTGGGACGCCCCGCTCGCCCGGATCACCCCGGCCCCGACCCGCTCCTTCCGCCGCGCCGACCTCGACCACGGCGCGCCCGAGGACCGGCCGACGGATGTGGACTACGGACGGTATGTGCGGCTGGCCGCCGACTACCGGGACGCCGAATACCGCGACGGGACGGGCGGGGCGTTCGCCGTCGAGGACCCCTCCTTCAACGCCCTGCTCATCGCCTCCGAACACGCGCTGGCCCGCATCGCCGAGGAACTGGGCGCCCCCGGCACCGCCCGGCACACCCGCGCCGACCGCCTGACAGCGGCCCTGGTGGACCGACTGTGGGACCCGACGACCGGCATGTTCCTGTGCCGGGACCTGCGCGGGGGCGGGCCGGAGCGCGAGCGGGTCCCCTCCGGGCCGGCCCACCCGCAGCGCGCCTCCGGGCCGCGCCGCAGGCAGGGCGCCTCGGGATCGGACCGTGAGGCGGGCGGGACCGGAGCAACCGCCGTGCAGGGCGGCTCCGGGCTGATCCGGGAGCGGGGTGTGTCCGGGCTGGTGCCGCTCGTTCTTCCCGGGCTGCCGCGTGAGGTGGTCGTCGCGCTCGTGCGTACCCTGTGCGGGCCGCACTTCGGGCTCGGCGACCGCACCCGGCTCGTGCCGAGCTACGACCTCCTCGGCGAAGCCTTCGACCCGCACCGGTACTGGCGCGGACCGGCCTGGTTCAACACCGGCTGGCTACTGGAGCGGGGCCTGCGCACGCACGGGGAGCTGCACCTGGCCGATGCCCTGCGCGCGGCCCTGCTGCAGCTCGCCGAAGCCACGGACTTCGCCGAGTACGTCGACCCGTACACCGGCGAGGCCTGCGGAGCCACCGGCTTCGGCTGGACCGCCGCGCTCGCCCTCGACCTGCACCACGAGCTGCACAAAGACCTTCCCAAGCGCCCCGACGAGGGCGTGTCCAAGGCGGCCACCGGCACGTTCGACAGAAGTGACGAAGGAGGCGACCGGGGATGACGGACCGGCATCATCTGCTCGTGCACGGGGCGACATTCGCCGCCGTGGGCGACCGGGGCGACATCAGCGGGGTCCGGGGCGGCGGCTCCCCGGACGGGTTATTCGTACGGGACGCCCGGCACCTCAGCCGCTGGCAGCTCACCGTCGACGGCGCCGTGCCCGAGGTACTCACCCCCGTCGCCGACGGTGACGCGGCCCGCTGCGTACTGGTCCCGCGCGGCGGCCGGCAGGAGCCCCCGGCACACACCCTCTTCCGCCAACAGGCCGTCGGCGACAGCTCGTTCGCGGAATCGCTCCGGGTCACCAGCAACCGCCCCGTGCCCACCACCATCCGGCTCGCCATCACCGCCGACGCCGACTTCACCGACCAGTTCGAGCTCCGCTCCGACCACCGCACCTACGCCAAGGCCGGCGCCGTACGCTCCCGCGAAGTCCTCGACGACGGCATCGAGTTCACCTACCGGCGCGCCGAATGGCGGTCCTGTACGACCATCACGGCCGACCCCGCTCCCGACGCCGTGGAGGAGACCGGCACGGGCGCCCGCCGCCTGGTGTGGGTCCTCGAGCTGCCCGCGCACGGCACGACCGAGCTGGTGCTGCGGGTGATCGCCCGCCCGCACGGCGAGAAACGGGCCGTACGGGTGCCGCGCGACCCCGCCGCCGTACTCGAGCAACGCCTCGCCCTGGAAGGGGAGTTCGTGGAGGGCGTGGCCTTCCCGACCGGCTGGCCGGAGCTGGCGGCGGCCTGCGCCCGGGGCCTCGCCGACCTGGCCGCGCTCCAGGTACCGGCCACCGGACCGGACGGCGAGGAGCTGCGCGTCCCGGCCGGCGGCGCCCCCTGGTTCCTCACCCTCCTCGGCCGGGACGCCCTGCTCACCTCCCTGTTCGCGCTGCCGTACCGCCCGGAGCTGGCCGCCGCCACGCTCCCCGCGCTCGCCGCGACCCAGGCGAACGGCATCGGCCCGTCCCAGGTCGCCCAGCCCGGCAAGATCGTGCACGAGGTGCGGCACGGCGAGCTGGCGCACTTCGGGCAGGTGCCGTTCGGGCGGTACTACGGCTCGGTCGACGCCACCCCGCTGTTCCTGATCCTGCTCGGCGCGTACGCCGAACGGACCGGGGACGCGGAGCTGGCCCGCCGCCTGGAACGGCACGCGCGTGCCGCCGTCGCCTGGATGCTCGACCACGGCGGCCTGACCTCCCGCGGCTACCTCGTCTACCGCGCCGACGAGGGCGGCCTCGCCAACCAGAACTGGAAGGACTCCCCCGGCGCGATCTGCTGTGCCGACGGCACCCGGCCTACCGGCGCGGTGATGGCGGCGGGCGCGCAGGGCTATGCGTACGACGCGCTGCGCCGCACGGCGTGGCTGGCGCGCACGGTGTGGCACGACGAGACGTACGGCGCCCTGCTGGAGCAGGCCGCCGCCGACCTCCGGGACCGGTTCCAGCGGGACTTCTGGATGCGGGAGCACTCCTTCCCGGCGCTCGCGCTGGACGGGGAGGGCCGCCAGATCGACGCGCTGGCGTCCGACGCCGGGCATCTGCTGTGGTCCGGGCTGCTGGACAAGGAGTACGGCGAGATGGTGGGCCGGCGGCTGCTGGAGCCGGACTTCTTCTCCGGGTGGGGTGTGCGGACGCTGGCCTCCGGCCAGTCGGCGTACCACCCGCTGTCCTATCACCGTGGCTCCGTCTGGCCCCATGACAACGCGCTGATCACGCTGGGGCTGGCGCGGTACGGGCTGCATGACGAGGCCCGTGCGGTGGCGCATGCGCTGGTGGATGCCGCGGCGGTGGCGGGGTACCGGCTGCCGGAGGTGCTCGCGGGGTACGGGCGGGACACGCATCCGGAGCCCGTGCCTTATCCGCATGCGTGTGTGCGGGAGTCCCGGTCGGCTGCGGCGCCGCTCGCGCTCTTGACGGCGGTGGGTGGGGTCTAGCGCGGGAACCTATTTGCCCGGTGTTTGCTTAGCGCCCTGAACAGGGGCCGGCGGGGGGCCGTACGGGACTGCAGATCGGGTCTCGCAGGGAAGGACGCCGGGTTGTCCCAGGACATGAGCACGCGCGAATCAGCGGTGGCAGGAGCCGAAGAGGCCGAGCCGGAACAGCCCGCCGCCCCCATACCCGGCCCGCGCCGCAGCTTCCCGCGCCCCTGGACCGCGTGCTCGGCGTGGGTGCGGCGCCGGCGGGAGGAGCATCCGAGGGCCGTCCAGGCACTGTCCGTCACCCTCACCGTGCTCGCCGCCGCCCTCGTCGTCGCCGCGCTGGTGATGCCGAACTCCATGGCGCTGCTGGAGCCTTCGCAGTTCCTGCGGATACCGGCGGAGGCCGTGATCGGGGCGGCCGTGATGATCGCGCTGCCGCGGCGACCGCGGGTGGTGCTGGCGGCCGTGTCCGGGGTCGCGCTGGCGGCGATGACCGTGCTGAACGCGCTCGACATGGGCTTCAAGCAGTACCTCGGCCGCGGCTTCAACGTCGTTCTCGACTGGAGCCTGTTCGCCGACGCGGAGTCGTACCTGGAGGACTCGCTCGGCCGTACGGAGACCCTGGCCGCCGTGGCCGGTGTGATCGCCGCCGTCCTGCTGCTCTTCGTGCTGCTGGCGCTGTCCATGGTCCGGCTGAGCAATCTGCTCGCCCGGCACAGCGGCCTCGCGACCCGCGGCACGCTGATCGCCGGGGTCGTCTGGATCACCTGCTCCTCCCTCGGCCTCCAGATCGCGGGCGTACCGCTCGCCTCCGACAGCACCGCCACCGCGCTGAAGGCCCAGGCCCACCTGGTCTCGGCCACGCTCAAGGACGAGGCGGAGTTCCGGAAGGTCGCCAAGGTGGACGCGTTCGGGAACACCCCGGGCAGCCAGCTGGTCCCGGATCTGCGCGGCAAGGACATGATCTTCACGTTCATCGAGAGCTACGGCCGCAGCGCGGTCGAGGACCCGATCATGGCGCCCGGCGTCGACTCGACACTTGACGCTCGCACCAAGGCGCTGGCCAAGGCCGGTTTCCACGCCAAGAGCGGCTGGCTGACCTCGGCGACCTACGGCGGCAGCAGCTGGCTCGGCCACTCCACCACCATGTCGGGCCTGTGGATCAGCAACCAGCAGCGCTACCGCACGGTCATGGCCAGCGACCACATGAGCCTGACCGACGCGTTCAAGAAGACCGGTGCCTTCGACACGGTCGGTGTCATGCCGGGCGTGCAGAAGGGGTGGCCGGAGCAGAAGTGGTACGGCCTGGACAAGGTCTACAACGCCTTCCAACTCGGCTACAAGGGACCGAAGTTCAGCTGGTCGACCATGCCGGACCAGTACGCGCTCCAGCAGTACCAGGACCGGGTGCACAGCAAGAAGCCGGCCGACGGCAAGGCGCGGATGTCGCTGCTCATCCTCACCTCCAGCCATCAGCCCTGGGCGCCGATCCCGAAGATGGTCGGCTGGGACCAGCTGGGCGACGGCTCGATCTTCAAGGGTATCCAGGCGGCGGGCAACAAGCCGGAGGACGTCATCGCCGACACCACCAAGTCCCGTCAGGAGTACGGCAAGACGATCCAGTACTCGGTGACCGCGCTCACCGAGTGGCTGACGCGCTACGGCAGCAAGGACACCGTCCTGGTGTTCCTCGGCGACCACCAGCCGATCGCCCGGGTCAGCGGCAACCACGCCAGCCGTGACGTGCCGATCTCGATCGTCGCCAAGGACCCGAAGGTCCTCGACAAGATCGCGGGTTGGGGGTGGACGGACGGTCTGCGTCCCGCCCACAACGCGCCCGTGTGGAAGATGAGCGCGTTCCGGGACCGCTTCCTGACGGCGTACGGCTCGACACCGCACCCGAAGTCCGGGTGATCAGCCGCCGGACGTGTCCAGCTCCGCGTCCTCGCTCACGCCCGCGCAGTCGTAGGGATCCTTCAGCCATCCGTCTGGCAGCACCACCCGGTTGTTGCCGGACGTACGGCCGCGCGGGCCGTCCGCGCCCACCGGCCAGGGCTGGTCGAGGTCCAGCTCGTCGAGACCGGCCCGGAGTTCGGCCAGCGAGGACGTGATCGCGAGCCGCTTACGCATCTCGGAGCCGACCGCGAAGCCCTTCAGGTACCAGGCAACATGCTTGCGGAAGTCGACCACGCCCTTGGACTCGTCGCCGATCCACTCGCCGAGCAGGGTCGCGTGCCGGACCATGACATCGGCCACTTCGCGCAGCACGGGCCGCTGGAAGTCCTCGGCCCGCCCCTCGAACGCCGCCACCAGATCCGCGAACAGCCACGGCCGCCCCAGACATCCGCGCCCCACGACCACCCCGTCGCAGCCGGTCTCCCGCACCATCCGCAGGGCGCCCTCGGCCGACCAGATGTCGCCGTTGCCGAGCACGGGGATCTCCGGGACGTGCTCCTTCAGGCGGGCGATGGCGTCCCAGTCGGCGGTGCCGCCGTAGTGCTGGGCGGCCGTACGGCCGTGCAGGGCGATCGCGGTGACGCCCTCCTCGACGGCGATGCGGCCGGCGTCGAGGTAGGTGATGTGGTCGTCGTCGATGCCCTTGCGCATCTTCATGGTGACCGGGAGGTCTCCGGCGCCGCTCACGGCCTCCCGGAGGATCGCCCGCAGCAGGTTCCGCTTGTACGGGAGGGCCGAGCCGCCGCCCTTCCTGGTCACCTTGGGGACCGGGCAGCCGAAGTTCAGGTCGATGTGGTCGGCCAGGTCCTCCTCCGCGATCATGCGGACGGCCTTGCCGACGGTGGCCGGGTCGACGCCGTACAGCTGGATCGAACGCGGCCGCTCGCTCGCGTCGAACCTGATCAGCTGCATGGTCTTCTCGTTGCGCTCGACCAGCGCCCGGGTGGTGATCATCTCGCTGACGAACAGGCCCTTCCCGCCGGAGAACTCCCTGCACAGGGTGCGGAAGGGCGCGTTGGTGATCCCCGCCATGGGTGCGAGCACGACGGGCGGTACGACGGCGTGCGGGCCGATGGAGAGCGGGTGGGTCATCGTCAGGGCTCCGGGACGGATCTACGGCACAGGGGCGAGCCCCCATTCTCCCTCACCCGTCCGCAAGCTCCGCCAGCCGCTCCAGCCGCTCCTCGGTCTCCTCGTCGGCGGGGATGTACGCGACCACCCGGTGGGCCGGTGACTGCGGGGCCAGCCACATGGTGCGGTGCTCCAGGCGGACCAGGCCGACCACCGGGTGCCGGTACCGCTTGACGTGCGGGGACAACGGCGCGACCTCGTGCCGTTCCCACAGTGCGCGGAACTCCTCGGACGCCGCCAGCAGCCGGTCCCGGTGCTCCTTCCACACGGGCTCGGCCACATGCTCGGCCATGGCCACCCGGTACTTGGCGATCAGGTCGCGCAGCATCTCGTCCCGGTCGAGGAAGTCCCGCTTCCAGCGCTCGCTGGTGGCCAGCAGCCACAGACAGTTCCGCTCGGCCCGGGGCAGCTCGGTGAGGTCGCCGAAGAGCTGGGCGAAGGGGCGGTTGGCGGCGAGGACGTCGTAACGGGCGTTCTGCAGGGAGGCGGGGTAGGGCGCGAGCCGTTCGACGACCTTGATCGCCGACTTGGCTGCGACCGTGCACTCGGCCTCGGTGCGCGGGTCGGCGGTCCCGGCGAGGGCGAAGAGGTGGGTGCGCTCGGTGGGGTCCATGAGCAGGGCGCGGGCGACGGCGTCCAGCACCTGGGCGGAGACATGGGTGGCGCGGGCCTGTTCGATCCAGGTGTACCAGGTGACGCCGACCGCGGAGAGCTGGGCGACCTCCTCCCGGCGCAGGCCGGGGGTGCGGCGGCGGGGGCCGCGCGGCAGGCCGACCTGCTCGGGGGTGATCCGCTCCCGCCGACTGCGCAGAAAGGCGGCGAGTTCCCGGCGCCGGATGTGCTGGCTCGGTTCCCGGTGCTGTTCCGGCGCTGCGACGGTCATGTGATCAAGGGTGCCGCGTCCTCGCACCCCGGTTCCAGTTGGTGCCGGTACCTGGATGAGCACCGCCTGGTACCCGGCTGGGCGGGGGCGCAGGGTCGAGGGCATGACCACGACGACCACACCCCCGGTGACGGCGGCCCCGCCGCGTGCCCTCACCCCGCTCGGGCTGCTCACCCTCCTGCTGGGCACGGCGCTGCCGATGATCGACTTCTTCATCGTCAATGTCGCCCTGCCCACGATCGAGCACGATCTGCACGCCCCGCCGGCCACGCTGGAGATGGTGGTGGCCGGGTACGCGGTGGCGTACGCCGTGCTGCTGGTCCTCGGTGGCCGGCTCGGTGACGGTTTCGGCCGGCGGCGGCTGTTCCTGTGGGGGGTGGCCGCCTTCGGGCTGACCTCGCTGGCCTGCGGTCTTGCGCCGGACGCCTGGTGGCTGGTGGCGGCGCGGGTCGCGCAGGGTGCCGCGTCGGCGCTGCTGCTGCCGCAGGTGCTGGCCACCATCCACGCCACGACGTCCGGCGAGCGGCGGGCCCGCGCGGTCGCCCTATACGGCTCGGTCGGCGGGGTGTCCGTCGTCCTCGGGCAGGTGCTGGGCGGGGTGCTCCTCGCCGCGGATCTCGCGGGCACCGGCTGGCGCGCGGTGTTCCTGGTGAACGTGCCGGTGGCCGTCGCCGCCCTGCTGTGTGCGCTGCGGGCGGTGCCGGACAGCCGGGCGGAGCGGCCCGCGCGCGGCGATCTCGCCGGTACGGCGCTGCTGGCGGCGGCCCTGACCGCGCTGCTGCTGCCGCTGACCGAGGGCCGGGCGGCGGGCCGGCCGCTGTGGTCGGTGCTGCTGCTGTGCGCGGCGCCGCTGCTCGCGGCGGGGTTCTACGGCGTGGAGCGGCGCGGCGAGCGGGCCGGTGGCAGCCCGCTGCTGCCGCCGTCCCTGCTCACCGCGCCGGAGGTCCGCCGGGGCCTGCTGCTGGGTCTGCCGGTGTTCGTGGGTTTCGCCGGGTGGATGTTCGTGAGCGCGGTGACCTTGCAGCAGGGCCTCGGCTACGGGGCGTTGCGGGCGGGGCTGACGCTGGTGCCGATGGGGGTGGCGCAGTTCGCGGCGTCGATGCTGGCGCCGCGTGCCGTACGGCGGTTCGGCGGGCGGGCGGTGGCGCTGGCGGCGGTGGTGCACATCGCGGGGCTTGCGACGGTGACGGCGACCGCGCTGCTGGGCCCCTGGCCGCACCTGAGCCCGCTCGCCCTCTCCCCCGGCCTGGTGCTGTGCGGGCTCGGCCAGGGCCTTGAGCTGCCGCTGTACTACCGGATCCTGCTGGCGGCGATCCCGGCGCGGCTGGCGGGCGCGGGCAGCGGGCTCGCGGCCACGCTCCAGCAGTCGTGCCTGGCCGTCGGGGTCGCGGCGCTCGGCTCGCTGTTCCTGTCCCTGGTCCCGGGTCTCGGCATGCGGGAGGCGCTGGCCGTGGTGCTGGCGGTGCAGGCGGCGGGACTGACGGGGCTGGGGTGGCTTGGCCTGCGGCTGCCCCGGGTACTGGGGTGAGCCGGGGGGGCTCCCGGTCGCCCGGTCGGCAAGATCGTGTATTGGTAATTAGTTAGACGCACTATTGAAATCCGCTACGATGGAACCATGCCCGAGTTGAGCCCTCGCCGCCGTCTGCTCGTGCTCGCGATCTGCTGCATCAGCCTGCTGATCGTGAGCTTGGACAACACCGTGCTGAACGTGGCGCTGCCGTCCATGCAGCGCGATCTGCACGCCACCACCTCAGGCCTGCAGTGGACGATCGACGCCTACACGCTGGTGCTGGCCTCGCTACTGATGCTCGCGGGCTCGACGGCCGACCGGATCGGCCGCAAGCGGGTCTTCATGACCGGCCTGGTGGTCTTCTCCGTCGGCTCGCTGCTGTGCTCGCTCGCGCCGAACCTGTCCCTGCTGGTGGTGTTCCGGATGGTGCAGGCGATCGGCGGCTCGATGCTCAACCCGGTCGCCATGTCGATCATCACCAACACCTTCACCGACGCCCGGGAGCGGGCCCGTGCGATCGGTGTGTGGGGTGCGGTGGTCGGCATATCCATGGCGGCGGGCCCGCTGGTCGGAGGGCTGCTGGTGCAGTCGGTGAGCTGGCGCGCCATCTTCTGGATCAACCTCCCGGTCGGCCTCGCCGCCCTCCTGCTCACCCTCCGCTTCGTCCCCGAGTCCCGCGCGCCCAAGGCCCGCCGCCCCGACCCGGTCGGCCAGCTCCTGGTCATCGCCCTGTTCGGCTCGCTGACGTACGCGATCATCGAGGCACCCGACTCGGGCCCGGGCGCGGTGGCCCCCTTCGCGGCGGTCGCCCTCGCCGCCCTCCTCGGCCTGCTCTGGTACGAACCCCGGCGCACCGAACCCCTCATCGACCTGCGCTTCTTCCACTCGGCGCCGTTCAGCGGCGCCACGGTGATCGCGATCAGCGCGTTCGCGGCGCTGGGCGGCTTCCTCTTCCTGTCCACGCTCTACCTGCAGAACGTCCGCGGCCTGGACGCCCTGCACGCGGGCCTGTGGATGCTGCCGATGGCCGCGCCGACCTTCGTGTGCGCGCCGCTGTCCGGCCGCCTGGTGGGCAGCCGCGGCCCCCGCCTCCCCCTGCTGATCGCCGGTACGGCGATGACGGCGAGCGGTGTCCTCTTCGCGGCCTTCGAGGCGGAGACGTCGAACACCACCCTCCTCCTCGGCTACGTCCTCTTCGGCATCGGCTTCGGCTTCGTCAACGCGCCGATCACCAACACGGCCGTCTCCGGCATGCCGCGCGCCCAGGCCGGGGTCGCCGCCGCGGTCGCGTCCACGAGCAGGCAGCTGGGCCAGACGCTCGGCGTCGCGGTGGTCGGCGCGGTCCTGGCCGCCGGCATCCACGCGTCCGCCTTCCGCGACACCTTCGTCGCGGCCGCCCGCCCCGGCTGGTGGATCCTCACCGCCTGCGGCCTGGCCGTCCTCGCCCTGGGCCTCCTCACCAGCGGCCGCTGGGGCCGCCGCACGGCCGAGCGGACGGCCGAGAAGCTGGAGTCGGCGGAGATCCGCCAGCCGGTGGGGGCCTCCGGGCGCGGCTAGGGTCTGTCCGGCGGGTGTCGGACTCCGCCGAGTGCGAGGTCGTACAGCTTCTCCAGCCGCTGCCGGGTCTCCTCGTCGGCCGGGGTGTACGTCACCATGCGGGCGCCGTGTTCGGGGCCCAGCCACAGGTCCGTGTGCTCCAGCTTGAGGTGGCCGACGTGGGCGTTGCGGAACTCCTTGGTCTTGGTGCGGCTGCCGACCACCTCGTAACGCTCCCAGTTCTCACGGAACTTGGGGGAATCCGCCGCAAGGCGCTTGAGGAGCATCTTCCAGGCCGGCTCGCCGAGGTGGCCGGCGAGCGAGGCGCGCAGCCGGGCGGCCATCAGGCGCTGGGTCTCCTCCAGGTGGACGACCGACTCCTGCCACTCCCTGTTCGTGTACACGAGGAGCATGCAGTTGCGGTCCTCCGGCGCAATCGCGTCCAGGTCGCACAGGAGGCGGCCGTAGGTGCGGTTGTAGGCGAGGATGTCGTACCGGCTGTTCTGGACGCAGGCCGGGATCGGCTCCAGCTGGCGCAGCATCGCGCGCAGGGCGGGGGTGACGCTCGGGCAGCTCGCGGCGGGCGTCGGATCGGCGGCGCCGGCCAGCTGGAAGAGGTGGGCGCGCTCGCTGGTGTCCAGCATCAGGGTGCGGGCCAGGGCGTCCAGGACCTGGATGGAGACCTGGATGTCCCGGGCCTGTTCGAGCCAGGTGTACCAGGTGACGCCGACCGCGGAGAGCTGCGCGACCTCCTCCCGGCGCAGCCCGGGCGTACGGCGCCGGGCGCCACGCGGCAACCCCACCTGCTCGGGACTGATCCGCTCACGGCGGCTGCGCAGGAAGGCGGCCAGTTCGTGCCGCCGGATCTCCGCGCGCCGGGTCGGCTGCGGGGCGGTCTCTCGGTCCGAGGCCATGGTGGTCATCATCCCAGGGTGCCCCGGCCGTCATCCTGTTGCCAGGTACTTCTTCCACCAGGATCCGGGCACCGCGGTACCGGTCTGAGCAGTGCCCCGGATCCGGACGGTGGCCCCGCGAGGATCGGATCCCCGGGAGCCACCGCGCCCGTCCAGGGGCGTGATCAGGCCGGGGGTACGAGCATGTACTCATGGCCGAGGCCGCTCGCCGAGCTGTCCCCGTACACGGTCACCTCACCGTCCGACCAGCGCACGACCAGGTCGTCGGGCCACTCGTTGCCCCCGAAGCTCCCGGCCGCGACGACGCTCGCGTGGTCGCGCCACAGGCCGTTGGGTCCGAGCACCTGGTTCTCGCTCCGGAGCAGGTTGATGCCCAGGTCCTTGTACACGGTCAGTTCGCCGTCGGCCCAGCGGACCATCAGGTCGTTGTTGTTCGCCCCGCCGAAGTCGCCGGTGGTGATGCCACGCGCGTACTTCCACACCGAGCCGCGGTCGGCGAGCTTCAGCTCCTTCTTCAGCCCGCCTCGGTCGACGTCCCAGTACAGGCTGGTCTCGCCGTCCACCCAGGTGACCACCACGTCGTCCCGGTCGCCGCCCTTCCTGATCCTGTTGCCGGGTACTTCTTCTACCAGGATCAGGAGACTCTGGTACCAGTCTGGGCGGTGGCGCAGGCTCGGGGGCATGAGTGAAACCGTCACCACCCGGGCCGTCCGTACGACGGCCGCGCCGCCCGCACTCGGCGGGCTCGGGCTGTTCACCGTACTGCTGGCCGCGGCGCTGCCGCTGATCGACTTCTTCATCGTCAACGTCGCCCTGCCGACCATCGGCGCCGATCTCGCCGCGGGCGAGGCCGTGCTGGAGCTGGTGGTGGCCGGGTACGGGGTCGCCTACGCCGTGCTGCTGGTGCTCGGCGGGCGGCTCGGGGACCTGTTCGGGCGGCGCCGGCTGTTCCTCGGCGGGATGGCCGCGTTCGGGCTGACCTCGCTGGCCTGCGGGCTGGCGCCCGACGCCTGGAGCCTCGTCGCGGCGCGGGTCGCACAGGGCGCCTCGGCCGCCGCGATGCTGCCGCAGGTGCTCGCCACCATCCAGGCCACCACGCACGGCGCGCGCCGTGCGAAGGCCATGAGCCTGTACGGCGCCACCGCCGGGCTGTCCATGGTCGCCGGGCAGATACTCGGCGGGGTGCTCGTCGCCGCCGATGTCGCGGGCACCGGCTGGCGGTCCGTGTTCCTCGTCAACGTGCCCGTGGTCGCCCTCGGCCTGGTCCTCGCCGTCCGGGTCGTGCCCGAGACCCGGTCGCAGCGCCCCGAACCCGTCGATGGGCCCGGCACCGTCCTGCTCGCGGTGTCCCTGCTGACGCTGCTCGCCCCGCTCACCGAGGGCCGGGCCGCGGGCTGGCCGCTGTGGACGTGGCTGTCGCTGGCCGCGTTCCCGTTCGCCGCCGGCGCGTTCTGGGCCGTGGAGCGGCGGGCCGACCGGCAGGGGCGGACCCCGCTGGTGCCGCCGAGTCTGCTGGCGCTCGCCTCGCTGCGCCGCGGTCTGGCGCTGATCCTGCCGTTCTCCATCGGCTTCAGCGGGTTCATGTTCGTCATCGCGCTGGCGTTGCAGAAGGGCGCGGGACTCGGTCCGGTGCCGGCCGGGCTCGCGCTCGCGCCGATGGCCGTGGTGTTCCTGGTCTTCTCCCTCGCCGGGCCCCGGCTGACCGCTCGTCACGGCACCCGGGTCGTCACCGCCGGCTCGGTGATCCAGGGCGTGGGCGTGCTGCTGATCGTGCTGGCGGCGTGGTGGGACTGGCCGCACCTGGACTTCGTCTCGCTGCTGCCGGGCGCCGCGGTGGCCGGTGCCGGGCAGGCGCTCCAACTGCCCAATGTCTTCCGGATCGTGATGTCGGAGGTGCCGCCCGCCCGGGCCGGGGTCGGCAGCGGTGTGATGGTCACCACCCAGCAGTCCGCGCTCGCCCTGGGCGTGGCCACCCTCGGCACCCTGTTCCTCACCCTCGTACCGCATCTGGGCATGCGGGACGCGCTGGTCACCACGCTGCTGGTGCAGTTGGCCGGGGTCGCGCTGACCGGCCTGCTCAGCCTGCGGCTGCCCCGCGAGGTCGGCTGAGCCGGCCGGGCCGGGACGGCTGCGGCCACAGCTTGGACAACTCCGGGTGAAGCTCCCCCTGTTGATGTTCGTCTTGCTGCACACTCCTGTCCCGGTCGGGGCGTTTTGGACTCGAGGAGGCGTGAGGCGTCATGCCGCAGGGCAACAGCACGAGCAAGGTCAGCCGCTGGGACCAGCACGGCCGGGAGCACATCGTCCGCGTACTGCGCACGGGAGTGCAGCGCACGATCAGATGCGACACATGCGGCTGGCGCCGGGGCGCACAGTTCCTGCCGTGGCTGAAGGCGGAGGAGCATCTGGCCGAGGCCCATCAGGCGACGGTCGACCCGGCGGCGGACCGGCAGCCGTCGAGGTAGCGACCACGGACGGTCACACCACGCCTGACCTGCGCTCTTACCTCCTCAAGTGGCCGCTTCCACAAAGCCGGTCCAGCCTGGGAAAGGTTCATCGAGCGACAGGAGACGAACCATGATCTCGGTACTCGGCTACCGCTACGGCCGCGCACTCGGCGCCGGCCTCCTCTCCGTGGCCCTGCTCTCCGGCTCCGCGGCCGGAGCCTACGCCGCCGCCCCCACCCCGAGCCCCAGCAACACCATGCCCAGCCCGACCACCACCATGGCCTCGATCACCATCACGGTGAACAAGACCTCGGTGAAGTCCGGCCAGATGGTGAGGGTCACCGGGCGGACCAAGGGCCTGACGATCGGCAGCCCGCTGGTGCTCCAGCACCAGATGAACGGCACGTGGACGAGCCTGCCGGCGACCGCGAAGATCAAGACCGGCAACGCGTACGCGATTCTCGCCAAGCTCAGCCAGGGCACCCACGTGCTGCGGGTCGCCGCCACGAACGGGTCGGCCAAGGTCTTCTCGTCCACCGTCACGGTGAAGGTGAGCTGAGTCCCCTCACCAGCAGGTCCACGACGGCCGTGAACTCCTCGTCCACACCGGGGCGGGTCCACTCCCGGGCGTAACCGGGGTCGTGGAAGCGGCCGGTGGCCTGGAAGACGGCCCGGGCCGCGATGGCCGGGTCGGGTACCGCAAAGGCGCCCGACCCGGCCCCTTGCGCGATGATCCGGGTCAGCTGCCCGGTCAGGTCGGCGATGTGCTCGCCGACCACCGTGCCGTTCTCGTCGGTCAACACGGTGTAGGTGGCGAAGAGTTCGGGGTCGTCGCCCGCCTTGTGCCGCTTGGCCTCGAACAGCGCCACGAGCCACGCCCGCAGCCGCTCCTCCGCAGTGCCGTCGGCCACGACGATCCCGGCGAGCTTGTGCGACGTCCGGTCCAGCCAGCGCTTGGTGACCGCCTCTCGCAGCGCCGCCTTGGTGCGGAAGTGCCGGTACACACTGCCGTGGCTGACGCCGAGCGCGCGAGCCACGTCCACCACGGTGGCCTTGGCCGGGCCATGGCGGCGCAGCACCTCCTCGGTCGCTTCGAGGATGCGCTCGGCGGTCAGGGTCTCGGTCGGCGGTGCCATGTCATAGACCGTACGTCATGGGCCGTACCCGGCAGCACGCTCAGCGCTCGCTGTCGAGCGTCGTCATCTGCGCGGCCGGGTAGCGGTCGCCGGCCGCCGCGTCCGCCGGTACGGCCTCCTCGATCGCCGCCAGGTCGGCCGCGTCCAGGGTCACGTCCAGCGCGCCCAGCGACTCGCCGAGCCGCTCACGGGTGCGGGCGCCGATCAGCGGCACGATGTCGTCGCCGCGGGAGAGCACCCAGGCGATGGCGGTCTGCGCGACGGTGACGCCCTTCTGCTCGGCGATCTTGCGCAGGGCCTCGACCAGGTTCAGGTTGTGCTGGAGGTTCTCGCCCTGGAAGCGGGGCGAGTGGGCTCGGAAGTCGTTCGCGGCCAGCTGCCGGTCGCGGGAGAAGTGGCCGGAGATCAGGCCGCGCGAGAGCACGCCGTACGCGGTGATGCCGATGCCCAGCTCGCGGATGGTCGGCAGGATGTCCCGCTCGATGCCCCGGCTGATCAGCGAGTACTCGATCTGCAGGTCGGCGACCGGGGCGGTGGCGGCGGCCCGGCGGATGGTCTCGGCGCCGACCTCGCTCAGGCCGACGTGCCGGACGTACCCCTTCTCGATCAGTTCGGCGATCGCTCCGACGGTCTCCTCGATCGGTACGTCCGGGTCGAGGCGGGCGATCCGGTAGACGTCGATGTGGTCGACGCCGAGGCGCTGCAGGGAGTAGGCGGCGAAGTTCTTCACGGCGGCCGGGCGGCCGTCGTAGCCGGCCCAGTTGCCCTCCGGGTCGCGCAGGGCGCCGAACTTCACGCTGGTCAGGGCCTGCTCGCGGAGGGCGGCCGGGGCGGTGCGCAGGGCCTCGCCGATCAGCATCTCGTTGTGCCCCATGGCGTAGAAGTCGCCGGTGTCCAGCAGGGTGACGCCCGCCTCCAGGGCCGCGTGAACGGTCGCGATGGACTCCGTGCGGTCGGCGTCGCCGTACAGCGCGGACATGCCCATGCAGCCGAGGCCGAGGGCGGAGGTCTGGGGGCCGGTGGTTCCGAGGTTTCGGGTTCGCATCGTCATGCCTTCACCTTGCCATGACGAATGACAGATTTCAATATCTGTCATTCCATAGATGTCAGTCGTCCAGCCGCGGTCTCCAGGGCCCGCTGGTCACCGGGCGGTGAGGGCGAGCTTGGCGCCCAGCGCCACGAACGACCCGGCGAAGCTCCGGCGCAGCCAGACCATGACCGCGGGGCGGGAGGTGATCCGGTCGCGTACGGACGCCGCGAGGATCCCGTACAGGGTGAAGACGACGAAGGTCAGCCCCATGAAGACACCGCTCAGCCCCAGCATGCGCACCAGGGCATGCGGCTCGTGCGGGTTCACGAACTGGGGCAGGAAGGCGAAGAAGAACAGGGTCAGCTTGGGATTGAGGAGGTTGATCAGGACACCCCGGAGGATCACGCCGCCCGCCGACCGGGGTGCACCGCCCTCGTCCACGGTGATCGCGCTCTTGTCCCGCAGCGTCGCCCAGGCCATGTAGAGGAGGTAGGCCACCCCGGCGTACTTCAGCGCCTGGAACGCCGCGGCGCTCGCGTTCAGCAGCGCGGCGAGGCCGGTGACGGTGGCGAGCACATGCGGGACGATCCCGAGGGTGCAGGCGAACGCGGCGAGGACGCTCGCGCGCCGGCCGTGGGAGAGGGCGGCGGAGAGGGTGTAGACGACTCCGGTGCCCGGCGTGACCACGAGAACGAGGGTGGTCAGCAGGAAGGCGAGGCTCATGGGGTCAGGCTGACGGGCGCGCGGGCTGAAGATACAGGGCCAAAGAAGCACCGGCGGGCGGTACCAAAACGCCCACCCACCCAGCCGAGCGAGTCGGATGGGTGGGTGGGCGAGGACGGCTGAGGCGCCGCCGGCGTCAGCAGCCGAGCAGGCGGCCGGCCAGGTACCCCTCGATCTGGTCCAGCGACACGCGCTCCTGCTTCATCGAGTCACGCTCACGCACCGTGACGGCGTTGTCCTCGAGCGTGTCGAAGTCCACGGTCACGCAGTACGGCGTACCGATCTCGTCCTGGCGCCGGTAACGGCGACCGATCGCACCCGCGTCGTCGAACTCGATGTTCCAGTTCTGCCGCAGCGCCTGGGCGAGACCCTTGGCCTTCGGGGACAGCTCGGGGTTACGGGACAGCGGCAGGACCGCCACCTTCACCGGAGCCAGCCGGTGGTCGAGGCGCAGCACCGTGCGCTTCTCCATCTTGCCCTTGGCGTTGGGCGCCTCGTCCTCGACGTACGCGTCGAGCAGGAAGGCCAGCATGGTCCGGCCGACACCCGCCGCCGGCTCGATGACGTACGGCGTCCAGCGCTCGCCGGCCTCCTGGTCGAAGTACGACAGGTCCTGGCCCGAAGCCTTCGCGTGCGCGCCCAGGTCGTAGTCGGTCCGGTTCGCGACACCCTCCAGCTCGCCCCACTCCGAGCCGCCGAACTGGAAGCGGTACTCGATGTCGGCGGTGCGCTTGGAGTAGTGGGAGAGCTTCTCCTTCGGGTGCTCGTACCAGCGCATGTTCTCCTCACGGAGACCCAGGCCGGTGTACCAGCCCCAGCGCTGCTCCATCCAGTACTCCTGCCACTTCTCGTCCTCGCCCGGCTTGACGAAGAACTCCATCTCCATCTGCTCGAACTCACGGGTGCGGAAGATGAAGTTGCCCGGCGTGATCTCGTTGCGGAACGACTTGCCCATCTGGGCGATGCCGAACGGCGGCTTGCGGCGCGAGGTGGTCTGCACCTGGGCGAAGTTGGTGAAGATGCCCTGGGCGGTCTCCGGGCGCAGGTAGGCGACGGAGCCGCTGTCCTGCGTCGGGCCGAGGTGCGTCGACAGCAGACCCGAGAACTGCTTGGGCTCGGTGAACTGGCCCTTGTTGCCGCAGTTCGGGCAGTTGATGTCGGCGAGGCCGTTCGCCGGGGCGTGGCCCTTCTTCTCCTCGTACGCCTCTTCCAGGTGGTCGGCGCGGAACCGCTTGTGGCACGCGGTGCACTCGGTCAGCGGGTCCGTGAAGGTGGCGACGTGGCCGGATGCGACCCAGACCTCGGAGGCCAGGATGACGGACGAGTCGATACCGACCACGTCCTCGCGCGACGTCACCATGTAGCGCCACCACTGGCGCTTGATGTTCTCCTTGAGCTCGACACCCAGCGGTCCGTAGTCCCAGGCGGCACGCTGTCCGCCGTAGATCTCACTGCACGGGAAAACGAAGCCACGGCGCTTGCTCAGGCTGACGATGGTGTCGATCTTGTCGGCGGCCACGGTGCTCTCTTCATTACGACGACGGGCGTTGAAGCGAGATGCTTCCAGCGAATGATTCAGGGTACCGGCGGGGGCTCCCCCTCAACCAAATCGGTATCGCCCAGCAGCTTTGTTGACAACGGTTTCCATTTCTGTTGAAAATGACTGTCATGAACGTACGACGACGCCTCATACCCGCCGCCGCGATCACCGCCGTGACCGCCCTCGGTCTCGGCACCCTCACCGCCTGCTCCGGCGACCGGGCGGAAGCGGCGAACACCGGCAAGTTCGACGTCGTCGCGTCCTTCTACCCCATGGCCTTCCTCGCCGAGCGGATCGGCGGGCCCCACGTCCACGTCACCAGTCTCACCACCCCCGGCCAGGAGCCGCACGACCTGGAGATCAGCACCCAGCAGATCGCGCTGCTCCAGGACTCCGACGCGGTCCTGTACCTGAAGAACCTCCAGCCCGCCGTCGACGACGCGGTGGCCCAGTCCCCGGTCAAGACGAAGATCGACGCGACCTCCCTGACCACGCTGGAGCAGCACGGCAACGAGGTCGGCGGGCACGCGGCCGCGCACGACACCCACAAGAACGAGGAGTCGGCGGGCAAGGACCCGCACATCTGGCTCGACCCGGTGCGCTACGCCCAGGTCGCCGAGGGTGTCGGCAAGGCCTTCGAGAAGGCCGACCCGAAGCACGCGGCCGACTACGAGAAGAACACCGCGGCGCTGGTCAAGCAGCTGAACGACCTGGACAAGCAGTTCAAGGCCGGCCTCGCGCACACGAGGACCAGGGTCTTCGTCACCACCCACGCCGCCTTCGGCTACCTCGCCGAGCGCTACGGCCTGACCGAGGAGGCCATCAACGGCCTCGACCCCGAGTCCGAGCCCAGCGCCGCACGCGTGAAGGACCTGGAGACGATGGCCAGGGCCGACGGCGTCTCCACCGTCTTCTACGAGACCCTCGTCAGCGACAAGACCGCGAAGACCATCGCGAACGACGCGGGCCTGAAGACGGACGTGCTGGACCCGATCGAGGGCATCACCACCAAGTCCCGCGGCAAGGACTACTTCTCCGTCCAGGAAGCCAACCTCAAGGCCCTGCAGCAGGCGCTGGGCGCCAAGTGACCGACAGGGAAGGCAAGATCATGGGAGAGCCCGTCATAGCCCTGCGCGGGGTCACCGCCGAACTCGGCGCACGCCCCGTGCTACGCGGCATCGATCTCACCGTCGGCCGCGGCGAGGTCGTCGCACTGCTCGGCGCCAACGGCTCCGGCAAGTCCACCGCGATCCGCACGATCATCGGCCAGGTCCCGGTCAGCGGCGGCACGATCGAGCTGTTCGGCACCCCGCGCCGCGCCTTCCGCGACTGGGCGCGCGTGGGTTACGTACCCCAGCGCACGACGGCCGCGGGCGGGGTACCCGCGACGGTGACCGAGATCGTGTCGTCCGGCCGGCTCTCCCGCACCCGCTTCGGCGTCTTCCGCAAGGCCGACCGCGAGGCCGTGCACCGGGCCCTGGAGCTGGTCGGGATGGCCGACCGCGCCAAGGACTCGGTGAACGCCCTCTCCGGCGGCCAGCACCAGCGCGTCCTGATCGCCCGCGCGCTCGTCGGCGAGCCCGAACTGCTGATCATGGACGAGCCGATGGCGGGCGTCGACCTGGCCAGCCAGGAGGTGCTCGCGCGCACGCTGGAGCAGCAGGTCGGGACGGGTACGACGGTCCTCCTCGTGCTGCACGAACTGGGCCCGCTGGAGCCCCTGATCGACCGGGCGGTCGTACTCAGGGACGGCTGCGTCCTCCACGACGGCCCGCCCCCGCAGGCCGTGGGCCAACATGCGCTGCCGGGCCACGACCACGTACACCCGCACGCACCGGCGGGTTCCGAATCCCTGCGGACGGGGCTGCTGAGCTGATGTACCTCCTGAACTACGACTTCATGCAGCGGGCGCTGCTCGCCGCCGTCCTGGTCGGCATCACCGCGCCCGCGATCGGCATCTACCTGGTCCAGCGCCGCCAGGCCCTGCTGGGCGACGGCATCGGCCACGTGGCCATGACCGGCGTCGGCCTCGGCTTCCTCCTCTCCACGTCCCCCGTGTGGATGGCGACGGCCGTCTCGGTCCTCGGCGCGGTCCTGATGGAACTGATCCGCTGGTACGGCCGCACACGCGGCGACATCGCCCTCGCGATGCTCTTCTACGGCGGTATGTCCGGCGGTGTGATGCTGATCAACCTCACACCGGGGGGCTCCACCGCGAACCTGACGTCGTACCTGTTCGGCTCCCTCGCCACGGTGTCGCAGTCCGACGTGACCGCGATCTGTGAACTCGCCGCCCTCGTGCTGCTGGTCACCCTCGGCCTGCGCCGCCAGCTGTTCGCGGTCAGCCAGGACGAGGAGTTCGCGCGGGTCACAGGCCTGCCGGTGCGCGCGCTCAACCTCCTGACGGCGGTGACGGCGGCGGTCACGGTCACGGTGGCCATGCGCGTGGTCGGCCTGCTGCTGGTGTCCGCGCTGATGGTGGTGCCGGTGGCGGCGGCGCAGCAGCTCAGCCGCAGCTTCACGGCGACGCTCGTGATCGCCGTCGCGATCGGGGTGGCCGTGACCGTCAGCGGCACGATCACCTCCTACTACCAGGATGTTCCGCCCGGCGCGACGATCGTCCTGCTGACCATCGCCGCGTTCCTCGCGCTGACGGCCCTGGCCACGCCGTTGGCCCGCCGACGCGCCCGTGCTGGGGCCATGGCCGGGCCCGCCGGGGACCCGGCGGAGTGCTCGATTCCGGCCACACGGGCGGTCGGGGACGAGATCAGCGTCTGACCGCTGACGGCCCGGGCTGGCACAATGGCGGCCCGGGCAGAAGCGAGACGTGAGGAGATAACGGTGACGACCGCTGGACCGCCCGTGAAGGGCCGCGCGACCCGCCAGCGTGCAGCCGTGGCGGCGGCCCTTGACGAGGTCGAGGAGTTCCGCAGCGCGCAGGAGCTCCACGACATGCTCAAGCACAAGGGCGATTCGGTCGGCCTGACCACGGTCTACCGCACCCTGCAGTCCCTCGCCGACGCCGGCGAGGTCGACGTCCTGCGCACGTCCGACGGCGAGTCCGTGTACCGCCGCTGCAGCACCGGTGAACACCATCACCACCTGGTGTGCCGTGCCTGCGGCAAGGCGGTGGAGGTGGAGGGGCCGGCGGTGGAGAAGTGGGCGGAAGCGATCGCTTCGGAGCACGGGTATGTGAACGTGGCGCACACGGTGGAGATCTTCGGAACGTGCGCGGAGTGCGCCACGGGTTGAGCGGTTCCTCGCGCCCCTTCGGGGGGCTTTACACCCGCCGGATGTGGCGGTCCAGGATCGCCCGCAGCCGGTCCGCGTCCGCAGGGTCGGCCAAGCCTCTCTTGGGCAGCGTGGTGAACGTGGTGGCGTTCTTGTCCGCGCTGAACAGGACGAACACGCGCGCTGTCTCCCGGTAGCGGGGCTGTGCGGCCCAGGCGACCGACGCCGTGGTGTGGTCGGTCGCCACGGACACACCGCTCTCGGTGACCATCACCCGGAACACGCCCCGCTGTTCGGCCAGCCGCTGGAAGGCGCGGGCCTGCAACCACGGAGACAGCGCCAGCACAACGGTGGCCACGACCATCGACACCAGCACGCCGGGCGAGAAGTGCTTGTCCCCGCGCGCGGCCGACACGATCTCCACCAGGGCGAAGCACCCCATCACGTAGGGCATCCACCGGTAGACCCAACCCACCCGGCTCACCCGCAGCCGCGCCCGCAGCGCCGAGGTGAGGTCCGCCACCTCCGACCGGTAGCTCAGTTCCACGACGTCCTGCACCGCATCCCGCCCCATGTCCATGACCATGAGGCGGGATCGTACAGCCGTACCCCGGGCGGTGATCAGTCGCGTCCGAAGCAGCGCTCCAGCTCGTCGAGGTCGTAGAACGCGCTGCCTTCGGCGATCGGTCGGCAGCCCGCTCTGAAGGCCGTCTCCTTCTCGTTGTAGAGCATGCGGACGAGGTAACGGCCGCCCTTCTCGTACACGTCCCACTGGATGTTGGCGCCGAGCGGAGCCACCGACGCGCCGCGCCAGGGATTGCCCGCGTATGTGTAGGCCTCACCCGGCGTCGCCGGCCGCGTGCTGCCCGGCAGCCCCATCAGCGCGGCCAGCGGGATGATCTCCTCGGCGTGGGTGAAGCGCAGTTCGGCGCCGAGGTCGCTGGTGCCGGCGCGCTTGGCCTCGACCTGTTGGAAGAAGTCGTCGAGCAGGACGCCGGCCATCTTGTAGGTGATGTCGCTGTCGGAGAAGCCGGGGCCCTTCTCGTAGAAGTCCTCGGCGTCGGAGAGGTAGCCGAACCAGGACGCGTCCGAGCGGGAGATGTAGCGGTCCATGTCCCAGCCCCTGCCGTCCGGGGCGGGGCTCTCCTCGATCATCGCCGGTGCGATGGCGTACAGGTCGTAGACGGCCTGTGCGGCGCCCACCTGGTCGGCGATCCCGTCGACGAAGGGTTCCTTGAAGATCCTGCGCAGGACACCGCGCGCGGCCTCGTGCGTCCGGGGCTGGTCGGTGATCGCGTTCAGCGTGTCCTTGAGGCGCTGGTCGTTCGCGATGTAGTCCCGGTACGCGGCACCGCCCGCCGCCTTGTGGAAGTACAGCAGGTCCTTGTCGGTCCGGGTCGCCCCGATCAGCGGCTTGAGCGCGGGGTCGGCGGCGGCGAGGGCGCCTGTGTACTCGTCCGCGCTGTCCACGGCCCGCCCCTGCCCGGAGCTGACCACGTCGATCTTCTCGCCCTCGTCGGCGATCCGGGCGAACAGCGTGGGCAGCCGCCGCTCCATACGCGTCGCGGTGTCCCGCATCTCCTGCCGGCCGCGCCCGCTGAGGTTGCCGTACCCGACCTTCTGCATGACGGCCATGAGCGCCCGGACCGTCGGCCCGAACTCCTCACCCCTGCCGGTGAGTTGACCCTCGTCCTGTGCCTTGTCCCACAGCGCGAGGATCAGGTCGCCGGCCTCGCCGCCGGTCGCCGCACGGGAGCCGTGCCGGGAGACGTTCTCGGTGAAGACGGCGGTGTATCCGGCCGGGGGCTGCTGGTAGGTGCGCGGGTTCTGCTCGGGCGTATACGGCGCCTTGGTGCCGTAACTCTCGCGGTGCGCGGGGCCGTCGGCGGCGTGCGCGGGCAGCGCGGTGAGCAGCAGGGCGCCGAGGGCGAGGAGGGGGGTGAGACGTCTCATGAGTCCCGCATCCTCGGCGGCCCGCGTGAACCGCCGGTGGCTACGAGGTGGACTCGCCCTTCATGGCGGCCTCCATGGCGAGAAGTTCCTCGTTCGGGACGGCGCCACCGAACCGCCGGTCGCGGGAGGCGAATTCGACGCAGGCCCGCCACAGGTCACGGCGGTCGAAGTCGGGCCACAGCACGTCCTGGAAGACCATCTCGGCGTACGCGCTCTGCCAGAGCAGGTAGTTGGAGGTGCGCTGCTCCCCGCTGGGGCGGAGGAAGAGGTCCACGTCCGGCATGTCGGGGTAGTAGAGGTACTTCTGGATGGTCTTCTCGCTGACCTTCGACGGGTCGAGGCGCCCCGCCGCCACGTCCTCGGCCAGCGCCTTCGCCGCGTCGGCGAGCTCGGCCCGGCCGCCGTAGTTCATGCAGAAGTACAGCGTGAGCAGGTCGTTGCCCTTGGTCTGCTCCTGGGCGACCTGCAGCTCCTTGGCGACCGACTTCCACAGCCTGGGCATACGGCCCACCCAGCGCACCCGGATGCCGAGCTCGTCGAGCTGGTCGCGGGTCTTCCGGATGAAGTCGCGGTTGAAGTTCATCAGGAAGCGGACCTCGTCGGGCGAACGCTTCCAGTTCTCGGTGGAAAAGGCGTAGAGGGAGATATTGCGGACGCCGATCTCGATCGACCCCTGGAGCACGTCGAGCACCCGCTCGGCCCCGACCTTGTGCCCCTCGGTCCGCGGCAGCCCCCGCTCCTTCGCCCACCTCCCGTTGCCGTCCATGACGATGGCCACGTGGTTCGGGACCAGCTCGCCGGGGAGCTTCGGCGCACGCGCACCGGACGGATGCGGCTCCGGCGCCTTGTACCCGCGCCGCTGGCGCCCCAGGATCCCGCGTACGACCATGTGCTTCTCGTCTCCCTCTTACTTCTCGCTCTTACTTCTCGACGTACCTGAGCGAACGCAGCCCGCGCTCCAGATGCCAGTGCAGGTAGGCGGACACCAGCCCGCTGCCCTCGCGGACGTACCGCGCCTCGCAGGCGTCCGCCGTCTCCCAGTCTCCCGTAAGCAGCGCGCCGAGGAGTACCAGGGTCTGCGGCGACGGTACGACACTGCCCGGCACCCGGCAGTCGACGCAGACGGAACCACCGGAGGCGACGGAGAAGAACCGGTTCGGCCCGGGCATCCCGCACTTCGCGCAGTCACCGAAACTCGGGGCATACCCGTTGACCGCGAGGGAGCGCAGGAGGAAGGCGTCGAGGACGAGGTGGGGCGCGTGCTCGCCCCGGGCGAGGGTCCGCAGGGCCCCGACGAGCAGCAGGTATTGCTGTACGGCCGGCTCGCCCTCGTGATCGGTGAACCGCTCGGCGGTCTCCAGCATGGCCGTCCCGGCGGTGTACCGCGCGTAGTCGGTCACGATCCCGCCCCCGTACGGCGCGATGGTCTCACTCTGCGTGCACAGCGGTAGCCCGCGACCGATCAGCTCGCTCCCCCGCGCGAAGAACTGCACGTCGACATGGGAGAAGGGCTCCAGCCGCGCCCCGAACTTCGATTTCGTCCGCCGTACACCCCGGGCCACGGCCCGCACCCGCCCATGTCCGCGCGTGAGCAGCGTGATGATCCGGTCCGCCTCACCCAGCTTCTGGGTGCGCAGCACGATGCCGTCGTCGCGGAACAGACTCATGGGCACCATTCTCGCCCACGCGCTCCCCCGCCGATGCCGTTAAACAATATGTTGAAGGCGAGCTACCGCCGCGCCGGCTAGTGGCGGGGCCGTACCCTGCCCGACCTGCTGCATGACTGGACGGCCGAGCACGGCCCGCGCACCGCGCTCGATGGCGGCAGGCCTGCGGCTGCGCGGTATCGAACCCGGCAAACGGGTCGTGGTGCAGCTGCCGAACACCCCGGAGTTCGTCGTCACGCTGTTCGCGCTGATGCGGGGTGCCGCCGGGCATCGCAACCCGCCGGCTGGACGCCCTGGCCGACACCGAGGCGGACCTGGTCTCACTCCGGGTGCTGCAGACAGCCGGCGCCCGCCTCGACCCCGCCCTGGCCGCGCGGGTCGAGCCCGGCTTCGGCTGCCGGCTCCAGCGGGTCGCGGAGGGCCGCGTCGAGGACAGGTCATCGTGATCTAGGGCACCTCCCCACGACTGCGGGCGTTGGCGTAGGCGGTCGCCGCGCTGAGGCGCTCGGCGGGGGTGGCGAGCCGCACGGCTCCGGGGTCGGCGTCCCACTCCCGGCCGCCGCCGTAGGGTCTCAGCTGGACATACGGCCCCTCGTGTCCCATGACGATCCCGACCCGCCCGGTACGGGTGTCCACGGCACAGCTGCCGATGGGAGGCTTCACCGCAGCACCACTCCTTCCGTTCCGGTCAACTCGCTCCCCTTTCCTAGCGGGTTTCACTCTTCGTACATCGAGAGTGACTCTCCGCCTCTACACTCGACCGCTAGCCCTTTCGTGTGCGCCGTCTTGACCACCCCCACGCCCCCTCCTATGGTCGCGCTACCGATCGGACGTAGGACGTCGTATCTCCCACCTCCCTCCCCCACCGACTTGCTGGAGGACCCGTGCGCGACGACGTGACCCCCGACGTACCGGCACCGCGCCGCCGGTCGTTCCTGAAGTACACGGGTGCGCTGGGCGCGGCCGCCGTACTGCCGCCCGTGCTGGCCGGCTGTTCCGCCGGGCCGCAGTCCACGAACGACACCGGCGGCAGCGGCAGGGACCGGACGCTGACCGCCGTGATCGGTTACGGCAACGACGGCAGCTGGGACCCGACGCAGACCGCGTCGGCGTTCTCGATGGCCGCCAACAACCATGTCTACGAGGGTCTGCTGGACACCGATCCGATCACCCGGGTGCCGTATCCGGCGCTGGCCACCGAGGTGCCCAAGGACCCCGGCGCCACCACCTGGCGGTTCACGCTCCGCCCGGGCGCGACCTTCCACGACGGCAAGCCCGTCACCGCCGACGACGTCGTGTTCGTCTTCGACCGGATCCTCGATCCGAAGACCCAGACGCTCGCCAAGGGGTTCTTCGTGAGCTGGCTGGACAGCGTCCGCGAGGTCGACTCCCGCACCGTCGACCTCGTCCTCAAGTTCCCCTTCCCCGACGGGCTTTCCCGGCTCACCCTCGCCAAGATCATGCCGAAGCACGTCTTCGCCGCGCCCGGCGCCTGGGACGACGCCATCAAGGGGCTGGCCGTGGGCTCGGGGCCGTACCGGCAGACCGCGCACCACCCGAAGTCCAACACCACCTTCGAGGCGTTCGCCGCCTACAACGGGCCCCGCCCACCCGCCTTCAAGCGCATGAACTGGCTGACCATCGTGGATGCCGCGCCGCGCGTCGCGAAGATCTCCGGGTCCGACGCCGGGGCGCAGATCGCCGACAACATCCCCTACGCCAACATCGCCAGGCTGGAGCAGGGCGGGCTCAAGGTCGCCGGTGGCGCCGGGATGAACAACCTCTTCCTGATGTTCAACACCCGGCACAAGCCCTTCGACGACGTACGGGTGCGGCAGGCACTGCACTACGCCATCGACACCGAGAAGATGGTGCAGGTCGCCCTCAAGGGGCACGGGAGGCCCGCCTCCTCGTTCCTGAACGAGGGCAACCCGGCCTACCGGCGGGCCAGGACCGTCTACGACTACGACCCGCACAAGGCCAAGGCGCTCCTCGAAGCCGCAGGCGTCTCCCACCTCAAGGTCGACCTCCTCGCCGTCAACGTCAGTTGGATCGTGGACTGTCTGCCGACCATCAAGGCGTCGTGGGACGCGGTCGGGGTGGAGACGTCCCTCGCGCCGCAGGAGACCACGGCCGTGTTCACCAAGATGGACCAGAAGCAGGACTACCAAGTCGTCGCCGCCGCATCCAATCCCAATCAGTTCGGGCTCGACGCCGATCTGATCATGCATTACAACTACGGGCCGCAGAACCTGTGGATGGGGTACACCCGGTGGGCGGGCGACCCGGTGGCCAAGCGGCTCTTCGCGGACATGGACCGGGCGACCCGGGAGCCCGACCCGGCGAAGAAGAGGGCCATCATCCAGGACTACATCGACGTCGTCGCCGAGCAGGCCGTGCTGTACCCGGTGGTGCACAACGAGCTGATGACGGCCTGGGACCCGCGCAAGCTCACCGGGATAAGGGCCCAGCCGTACCCGGGGATCAACCTGCTCCAGGCCAAGTGGGTCTGACGGCATGACGGCCGTCGTACGGATCCTGCTCCGCCGTATCGCCCTGCTCGTGCCGCTGATACTCGGGATCGTGCTGTTCGTGTTCCTGGTGATGCGGTTCTCCGACGTGGATCCGGCGTCCGCGTTCTTCCAGGGGGCCAATCCGACCCCACGGCAGCTGCACGACTTCCGGGAGCGCAGCGGTCTGCTCGATCCGCTGCCCGTGCGGTACGTCCACTTCGTCGGCGACCTGCTCCACGGCGACCTCGGCACCAGCGCCCTGACCCGGGCCCCGGTGGTCGACCAGGTCACCACCGCGCTGCCGCTCACCCTTCAGCTGACCTTCCTCGGTCTCGCCGTCGCGGTGGTGCTGGCGCTGGCGGGGGGCGTGACGGCGGCCGTGTACCGGGACCGGATCCCGGACCAGGTCATCCGGGTGGTCTCGCTCGTCGGGGTGGCCGCCCCCGGCTTCTGGCTGGCGCTGCTGATGATCCAGTACCTGGCGGTGGACCGGGGGTGGTTCCCGACCGGCGGGTACATCAACCCGGCCGACTCCGTCACCGGCTGGCTGAAGACCATGGCGCTGCCCGCCTTCGCCCTCTCCCTGCCGGTGGCCGCGCAGCTGACGCGGATCGTCCGTACCTCGGTGGTGGAGGAGCTGGACAAGGACTATGTGCGGACGGCCATCGGGAGCGGGCTGCCGCCCCGTGTCGTCGTCGGGCGGAACGTGCTCCGCAACGCCCTGGTCAATCCGCTGACCGTGCTCGGGCTGCGGGTCGGCTACCTCCTCGGCGGTGCCGTTGTCATCGAGACGATCTTCTCCCTGCCCGGCATGGGCAAGCTGATGATCGACGCCGTGCAGAACGGGGATCCGGCGGTGGTGCAGGGGGTGGTGCTCACCACCGCCACCGGGTTCGTCGTCGTCAATCTCGTCATCGACATCCTGTATCTGCTGGTCAACCCACGTCTGAGGACGGGCTGATGGTCACGCGCGTGAGGCTCACCGAGCGGCTCCCCCGGCCCGGCGGGGTGCGGCTGCGGGGCTGGCGCCGGCTGCCGCCGCTGTCGAAGGTCGCCGTCTGCTTCCTGGCCCTCGTCCTCCTCGTCGCCGTACTCGCCCCTCTCCTCGCCCCGGACGATCCGCTCGACCAGCAGGACCCGGTCGGCGGCTCGGGGCATCCGTCCGCCGCGCACTGGCTCGGGCAGGACAGCCTCGGCCGGGACATCCTGAGCCGGCTGATGTACGGCGCCCGGTGGTCGCTGGCGATCGGGCTGGGGGCGACCGCGCTCGCGCTGGCCGTGGGCGCCGTCCTCGGGGCGGTGGCCGCCACCTCCCGCAAGGCGGTCGACGAGACGCTGATGCGCTGTCTGGACGTGGTGATGGCGTTCCCGGGGATCGCGCTCGCGGCCGTGCTGGTCGCCGTGTTCGGCGGGGGTATCGGCGTGCTGATCTGTGCCATCGCCTTCCTGTTCACGCCGCCCGTGGCCAGGGTCGTACGGGCGAACGTCCTCGACCAGTACGGGGAGGACTACGTCACGGCCGAGCGCGTGATCGGCGCCCGTACCCCGCACATCGTGCTGCGGCACGTGGCCGTCAACTGTGCCGCTCCGGTGCTGGTGTTCTGCACGGTCCAGGTGGCCGAGGCCATCGTGTTCGAGGCGTCGCTGTCCTTCATCGGCGCCGGTGTGCGGCCGCCGGACCCGTCGTGGGGCAGTGTCATCGCCGACGGCAAGAACATGGTGCTGACCGGGGGCTGGTGGGCGACCGTCTTCCCCGGGCTGCTGATCCTGCTGACCGTGCTGTCGCTGAACATCCTGTCCGAGGGCGTGTCCGACGCGTGGGCGGCGCCGGCCGCGCGCGAAGTGGCGGCCCCCGATGACCGGTTGGAGAAGGCGGAACCCGGGGACGTACTCCCGCTGCCCGGTCTGACCGAGGCCGCGCGGCGGCTGCGGGCCCGGGCCCGGCCGCGCCCCGCCCCCGGCGGGCAGCCGGTGCTCGCCGTGGAGAACCTCACCATCGGCTTCCCGGACCGGCACCGGGGCGTGGACATCGTCGCCGGGGTCAGCTTCGAGGTGCACCCGGGTGAAGTGCTCGGTCTGGTGGGCGAGTCGGGGTGCGGGAAGTCGCTGACCGCGCTCACGGTCATGGGACTCCAGCCGAGGGGCGCGCGCATCGGCGGCCAGGTGCGGTTCCGGCAGCGGGACCTGCTCGCCGAGCCGATGCGGGTACGGCGGCGGCTGCTCGGGCACGAGATGGCGATGGTCTACCAGGACGCCCTGTCCTCGCTGAACCCGGCGATGACCATCCGTGCCCAGCTGAAGCAGCTCGTCCGGCGCGGTGGGCGGCGCAGTCCGCACGAGCTCCTGGAGCTGGTCGGTCTGGACCCCGAGCGCACCCTGCGCAGCTATCCGCACGAGCTGTCCGGCGGGCAGCGGCAGCGGGTGCTGATCGCCATGGCGCTGTCCCGCGATCCCCGGCTGATCGTCGCCGACGAGCCGACGACCGCCCTGGACGTCACCGTGCAGGCCCAGGTGATGGAGCTGCTGCTGCGGCTGCGCGAGGAGCTGGGCTTCGCGCTGATCCTGGTCTCGCACGATCTGGCGCTGGTCGCCGACGTCACCGACCGGGTGGTGGTGATGTACGGCGGGCAGATCGTGGAGAGCGGGGTGACCGCCGACCTGGTGGCGGCGCCGGCCCACCACTACACGCGCGGTCTGCTCGGCAGCGTGCTGTCGCTGGAGTCGGCCGAGGAACGGATGACGCAGATCAAGGGGGTCGTACCCGCCCCGGCCGACTTCCCGGCGGGCTGCCGCTTCGCCGGCCGCTGCCCACGGGCGACCGAGGTGTGCCACGACAGCACGCCCGTCCTCACCGGTACGGCCACCCACACGGCCGCCTGCCACCACCCGGCCGTACCCGTCGAGGAGGCTCTCCAGTGAACGCCGTCATCGAGGTCCGGGACGCCCATGTCGTGCACAAGGCTCGCAGCGGCGGACTGCTGAGGCGCGACCGGGTGTACGCCCTGACCGGCGCCGACCTCACCGTCGCCGCCGGGGAGACGGTGGGCGTGGTCGGCGAGTCGGGGTGCGGGAAGTCGACGCTGGCGCGGGTGCTGGTGGGCATCCAGCGGCCGACCTCCGGGACCGTGGCGTTCCAGGCCCGTGACCTGTGGGCGATGCCGCCGGCCGAGCGCCGGGCCACCGTCGGCGCCGGTGTCGGGATGGTCTTCCAGGACCCGTCGACCGCGCTGAACCGGCGGCTGACGGTACGGCGGATCCTGCGCGACCCGCTCGATGTCCACGACCGTGGGAGCAGGGCCGAACGGGAGGACCGGGTCCGGGAGTTGATGGGCCTGGTGGCCCTCCCCCGGGCCCTCGCCGACGCGCTGCCCGGACAGCTCTCCGGCGGGCAGCGCCAGCGCGTCGCCATCGCCCGTGCGCTCGCCCTGGACCCGGCCCTGGTCGTCGCCGACGAGCCGACCAGCGCCCTGGACGTGTCGGTCCGCGCGCAGATCCTCAATCTGCTGCTGGACCTGCGCGAACGGCTCGGGCTCGCCCTGGTGTTCGTCTCGCACGACATCCAGACGGTACGGCGGATGAGCGACCGGGTGATCACCATGTACCTGGGCCGGATCGTGGAGGAGACCCCGGCCGGCCGGGTCACCGACGCCGCCCGGCACCCGTACACCCGGGCCCTGTTCTCCGCCACGCCCGGCCTGCTCGACCCCATCGACCCGATCCCGCTGACCGGCCCGGTGCCCTCGGCGACCCGGCCGCCGAGCGGCTGCCCGTTCCGCACCCGGTGCTGGAGGGCGGACGGGTTGTGCGCGGAGGTCATGCCGGACTTCTCGGCCGCGTCACGCCCCGGACACCGCTACCGGTGCCACCATCCTGTGGAGGAGGACCAGCCGACTCGCGCCCCAGCACGCCAGGAGCCCTGACATGCCCTTCCCCACCCCGCTCACCGGTGTCGTCCCGCCCGTCTGCACGCCCCTGACACCTGAGCGCGAGGTGGACGTCCGCTCGCTGCTCAGGCTGGTCGACCATCTGGTGGAGGGCGGGGTGCACGGGCTGTTCCTGCTCGGGTCCACGTCCGAGGCGGCGTTCCTGACGGACCGGCAGCGCCGGCAGGTCGTCGAGGCGGTGGTCGCCCACGTCGGCGGGCAGCTGCCGGTCCTCGCCGGCGCCATCGACATGACCACCCCGCGCGTCCTGGACCATGTCACGTCCGTGACGGCGGCCGGCGCGCAGGCGGTGGTCGTCACGGCTCCCTTCTACGCCCGCACCCACCGCTCCGAGATCGTCCACCACTACCGCCGGATCTCCGCCGCGTCCGAGGTGCCCGTCATCGCCTACGACATCCCGGTCGCCGTGCACACCAAGCTCCCCGCCGACCTGGTGCTGGGGCTCGCCGCGGACCGGGTGCTGGCCGGGATCAAGGACTCCAGCGGGGACCTGGCCGCCTTCCGCGAGATCGTCACCGGCGGCCGCGCGCACCCCGGGTTCAGCGTGCTGACCGGCTCGGAGCTGATCGTGGACTCCGCGCTGGCGCTGGGCGCCGACGGGGCGGTGCCGGGGCTGGCCAACGTCGACCCGCACGGGTATGTCCGGCTGTACCGGATGTGCCGGGCGGGCGACTGGGAGGGGGCGCGGGCCGAGCAGGAGCGGCTGTGCGCGCTGTTCGGGATCGTCGCGGTCGGGGATCCGGCGCGGATGGGCGGCAGCTCGTCGGCACTGGGCGCGTTCAAAGCCGCGCTGCATCTGCGGGGGGTCATCGACTGCCCGGTGACGGCCGAGCCGCAGGTGCCACTGTCCGGCGAGGAGACGGAGAAGGTCGGCAAGTTCCTGGCGGCGGCCGGGCTGCTCTAGGTCGCCCTAGGTTCCGCGCAGCGTCAGTCTGCGGAACTCCAGCATGTCGTAGTTGCGGGTGGCGCCCGTCTCGTACAGGACGCCGATCGTGTCGTGGCCGAGCTGGACCAGGTCGGAGTAGGCGGCCGGGCGGTCCGGGAGGGTGAGCAGTCTGGTGAAGGTGTGGCCGGAGTCGGTGCTGGACCAGAGGGCGAGGGTGCGGCGGGCGGTGGGCACGGAGGGGCCGGAGAAGAGCAGCGGGGCTCCGGGGCCGCGCAGTTGGAGGACGCTGCCCTGGACCACGGGGACGTCGTTCAGGGTGGGCTGGACGGCGTAGGGGCGGTCGAGGGTGGTGCCGCCGTCGGAGGAGTAGGTGTCGAGACGGTTGCCGGGCGCTGTGCCGTACTGGTCACGGGCGTTGAAGTAGAGCCGTCCGTCCGGGAGTTGGGCGGCGGTCGTCTCGTTGGTGTTGAGCACGCCGTCATGGGTGGTCTGCGCGAAGCCGAGGTGCCAGGTGCGGCCGCCGTCGTCGCTGTAGAGGGCGTGACCGCCGTAGTACTTCGAGGAGCCGGTGGGCGTGGCGGCGGAGTGGTTGGCCGGGACGAGCAGACGGCCGGCGTGCGGGCCCCGGGTGAGGGCCACGGCGTGGCCGGGACCGGTGGCGTACCAGTTCCAGCCGGGCCGCTTCACCTGCGCCGTGATGTCGACCGGGGGCGTGAACCGGCGGCCGTCGTCCCGGCTGCGCTGCACGAACACCCGGCGGCCCAGCTCGGCCGGCACCTCGCCGCGCATGATCTGCGTCTCCGTCACCTTGCCGCTGTTGCCGCAGGTCACGAGGACGACGGCACCGGTGCGCGGGTCCACGACCGGCGCCGGGTTGCCCCGGGTGTCCCCGTCTCCGGCGGACACCACCGCCATGGGGCCCCAGGTGCAGCCGCCGTCGGTGGAGCGGCGCAGGACGACATCGATGTCACCGGTGTCCGCCGCGCTGTCGCGCCGGCCCTCGGCGAAGGCCAGGACGGTGCCGTGCGGGGTCCGCACGACGGCGGGGATGCGGTAGGTGGCGTAGCCGCCCTCGCCCGAGATGTACGGGAGGGAGGCGGCACAGCGGGCGTGTGCGTGGCCGGTCGTGGCGCTCGCCTGGGCCGGGGTCGCCGCGGGCAGGCGGGCGGTGAGCGAGGTGAGGAGCGCGAGGGCGGTGAGCAGGGTGCGGCTCTTCGGTGTCACCCACCCATGCTCCCAGGAATCACCAGCCCCGACTCGTAGCCGACGATCACCAGCTGGGCGCGGTCGCGGGCGCCGAGCTTACCCATGATCCGGCTGACGTGGGTCTTGGCGGTGAGCGGGCTCAGGCCCAACACCTCGGCGATTTCGGCGTTGTTGAGGCCGCGCGCGACCAGTGTCAGCACCTCCCGCTCCCGGTCCGACAGGCACTCGGGGCCGCCCGTCGCGGGCGCCGAGGGGCTGCGCAGGAACCGCTCGATCAGGCGTGCCGTGGGCCCCGGTGAGAGCAACGCCTCGCCCCCGGCGACCGTACGGATCGCGTCGAGGAGGTCGGCCGGGCGGGTGTCCTTCACCAGGAAGCCGGAGGCACCGGCGCGCAGCGCCTCCACCACGTGCTCGTCGGTGTCGTAGGTGGTGAGCACCAGGACCCTGACCCCGGCGAGGTCCTCGTCGGCGGCGATGAGCCGGGTCGCCTCGATGCCGTCCAGGCCGGGCATGCGGATGTCCATCAGGACGACGTCGGCGCGCGCGGTCCGGGCGAGCTCGACGGCCTCCCGCCCGGTGCCGGCCTGCCCGACCACCTCCATGTCCGGCGCCGACTCCACGAGCATCGCGAACGCGGCCCGCACCAGGGTCTGGTCGTCGGCGAGCAGTACCCGGATCATCTGTGGGCCCCCAGTCTCTCGCCCAGCGGCAGTACGGCACTCACCTCGAAGCCCCGGCCGTCGGCGCGCGGTCCGGCGTCGACCGTGCCGCCGACGCTGCGGGCCCGTTCCCGCATGCCGACGAGTCCGAAGCCGGGCGGGCCGTCACCGGTGCCGCCGACTCCGTCGTCGCTCACCAGCACCCGCAGGCCGCCCTCCTCCTCGTGCACACCCACGCGCACGGTCAGGTCGGCCCGGCCGCCGTGCCGTACCGCGTTGGTGAGCGCCTCCTGCACGATCCGGTAGGCGGCGGCGCCGACGGCCGGCGGCACCGCGTCGGCCCGCACGGACAGTTCCACCCGGGCGCCCGCCGACCTGGCCAGCTCGGCGAGGCCCGCGAGACCGGGCAGCGGGCCGCGGGCGTCCGGGGTGCCGGGGTCGCGCAGCACCTCCAGGGTCGTACGGAGTTCGCCGCGGGCCGTGCGGCAGGTCCCGGCGATGTCGTCGAGGGCCTTCGCCACGGCCGTACGGTCCAGCCGCTCGGGGTCGGCCTGGAGGACGTGTGCGGCGACCGAGGTCTGCACGCCGATGAGGGTGATGCTGTGGGCGAGCAGGTCGTGCAGGTCACGGGCGATGCGCAGGCGCTCCTCGGCGACCCGGCGGCGGGCCTCCTCCTCCCGGGTGCGCTCGGCGCGTTCGGCGCGCTCCACGGCCGCGGCGGCGTTCTCGCGGTGGACGCGGAGGTAGCCGCCGAGGACGAGCATGGAGACGATCCAGCCGGTGATCTGGAAACTCACCTGGAGCCCGGCCATGCCGTGGCGGATCTTCAGGAGCAGCATCAGCGTGACGACGGCGGCGCCGATGAAGGCCGTGCGCCGGGGGCCGTGGGTCACCGCCACCGTGTAGAGGACGACCATCGAGGCGGCGGTGGGTGCCGAGTGGTTGTAGTCCAGCTGGTGGTAGATCGCGATCAGGGTGATCATGACCGCGAGCACGGTGAGCGGGGCCCGCCGGCGCCACACCAGCGGCACGTGCAGGCCGAGCAGCAGGGCCCAGCCGAGCGCGTCCGGGTGCCGGCCGCTGCCGACGGTGACGGCGATGACCGAGGCGAGCGCGGCGAGCGCGGCGGCCAGGCACGCGTCCTGCCGCGGGGGATCCAGGGACGCGAGGGCACGGCCGGGCCGGGACGCGGTGATGGTTGCCTGCACGGGGTTCATCTTCCGCTATACGCCCACGGGCGTCGGCGTGCGGTCGGCGTCCGGCACCGGACGGGACAGCCGGCCCGGCCACCACACCCGGTGCCCGAGCGCCACGCTCGCGCTGGTCACCAGGTAGGTGCGGACGAGGAAGGTGTCCAGCAGGACGCCGACGGCGATGACGAAGCCCAGCTCGACCAGCGGCACCAGGCCCATGTTGGTCAGCACCGCGAAGGTGGCGGCGAGGACCAGCCCGGCGGAGGCGATGACCCCGCCGGTGGTGCGCAGGGCGATGAGCGCGGCCGCCGCCGGTTCGGCGCCCTTGAGCGACTCCTCGCGCATCCGGTGCATCAGGAAGATGCCGTAGTCCACGCCGAGGGCGACGAGGAAGACGAAGGACAGCAGGCCGAGGCCGGGGTCGGTGCCGGGGAAGCCGAACAGCGGCCCGAAGACGAGCCCGCCGAGTCCGAGGGCCGCGCCCCACACGGCGATCACGGCGGCGACGAGCAGGAGCGGGGCGACCAGGGAGCGCAGCAGGACGATCAGGATCAGCAGCACGGACAGGAGCACGATCGGGATGACCACCAGGCGGTCGCGGGCGCTGGTGTCCAACAGGTCGAGCTGCTGGGCGCTGGGCCCGCCGACGTGGGAGCCGGGCAGCCGGTGCCGGAGCGACTCGATGGTGGCGGTCTCGGCGGCGGACTGGGGCGGCGCGGACGCGGTCACGGTGATCTCGGTCCAGCCGCCGCCGGTACGGCCCTGGCGCGCGTCGGCCACTCCCCGGGTGCCCTTGACCACGGCGAGGGTCGCGTCGGCCCGGCCGGCCGGGGTGAGGACCTCGATGGGCTGTGCGGACCGCTCCGGGTAGGCCCTGGCCACGGTCTCCATGGCGGTCACGGACTCGGGCCGGTCCACGAAGGTGTCCAGCTGCTTGAGGGAGCCGGGCAGGTTCAGGACGCCGAGCGCGAGCGCGCCGAGCAGGGCGGCGCCGGAGGCGAGGACGGTCAGCGGGCGGCGCCCGGCCGAGGAGCCCATCGCCGCGAACAGGGAGCGGCGGGCCTTGGGTGTGCTGCCGTGGGCGGGCACGAGCGGCCAGAAGACGCGGCGGCCGAGCAGGACGAGGACGGCGGGGAGCAGGGTGAGCATCGCGGCGAGCGCGCACAGCACGCCGACCGTGCCGAGCGGGCCCATGCCGCGGCTGGAGTTGAGGTCGGCGGCGAGCAGGCACAGCAGTCCGGCGGCGACCGTGCCGGAGGAGGCGAGGACGGCGGGACCGCAGCCGCGCAGGGCGGCCCGCATGGCGTCGTACGGGCGCTCGTGGTGCCGTAGTTCCTCGCGGTAGCGGGAGACGAGGAGGAGGGCGTAGTCGGTGCCGGCGCCGAAGACGAGGATGGTCATGATGCCGGCGCTCTGGCCGGAGACGGTGGTGCCGAAGGCCTGGTTGAGGCCGTAGGCGGCGGACCGGGCGAGGAAGTCGCCGACGCCGGCGACGACGAGCGGGACCAGCCAGAGCAGGGGGCTGCGGTAGATGAGGATGAGCAGGATCGCGACGACGGCGACCGTGGTGTAGAGCAGGGGCCCGCCGAGCGAGGCGTACACACCGGAGGCGTCGGTGGCGAGCGCGGCCGGACCACCGACCCGCACGCTCAACCCGCCTTGGTCATGGGCTACTTGACGGACGTCGTCGACGAAGGTGTTCCGCTTCTCCTCGTCCGTGCCCGGCTCGTTGCTGGTGACCGGGTACATGAGGGTGGCGCCGTCGGCGGACGGGACGCCGTGCGGGGTGCCGGCGGTCAGCCGGTGCCGTCGGCCGATCTCGGCGATCTGTCCGTCCGCCGTGGCCCGGTCGGCGGCGGTGAGACCGGCCGTCCGGTGGTAGACGAGGACCAGTTCGGTGGTCTCGCCGCCGGGCAGCCGGTCCTGCAGTTTCGCGACCTGGGTGGAGTCGGCGGACGCCGGCAGATAGTCGGTGGCCCGGTTGTGCTGGACGTCGCCGAGTTTCGCGGCGAACGGCCCGGCCACGGCCAGCAGCACCGCCCACAGCCCGACCACCAGCCAGGGCAGCCCCCTGGTCCTGCGTGCCTTCACGGGCCCCATGGAATCGGGCCTCCCCTCCACCGCGGATGTCTGGATACGGCTTCCAGACTTCCGGTGAAGGGGGCGGCAATCGTCGGGCGTGGGGGCGAGTTCGGGGGTACTGCCGGGGGTGGCCGCGGGGCAGGATTACTCCCTGGGGAGTAACAGTCGGACCCTACGACGGTGTCCGTGCCGCCGCCAGCAGGCGGGTCACGTCGTCGGCGCAGATGGTGAGGGCCGCGCCGACCGTGGTGAGGGCGTCGCGTTCGGCGGGGGTGTACGGGCCGTCGGCGAGGGCGATGCGGGCGGCCTGGAGGAGGAGGGATTCGCGGCCGGCCGGGGCGAGGTGCGGGGCGAGCGGGTCCAGGGCCTCGTGCAGCTCTATGGTCAGGCTCGTGCCGCACTCCGCGCCGAGGACCCGGCCGGTGTCGGCGGCGAGGGCGTCGACGAGTGCGGCCAGCTGTTCCTCGGTACAGCCGTCGAAGCCGGCCGCGCGGACGGCGCCGGCGGCCGTCTCCAGGGCCGTACGGGAGGAGGTGCCGCCCGCGGCGAGCACGGCGAGGGCGACGGTGTGCACGGCGTCGCGGAGCATCGCGGAGAAGCGGCGGGTGGTGGGGTGGTCGAGGACGTCGGTGCCGTAGTGGTGGCTGCAGGCGGCGCACTCCACGACCGGTCCGGCCGTCCCGCGCGGCAGCAGCGGCACCCCGAGCAGGGTGAGCCGGCGACGGCCGGTGAGCCGCTGGTAGTTGCGGTCGCCGCCGCAGCCGGGGCAGTAGAACTCGCCGTCCCCGACGGGTGTCCACGCGGTGCGCGTGCCCAGGAAGCGCAGGGCCTGGCCGTCTCGTCCCCGTACTGGCAGCACGTCGCACCTCCGTAACCGCACGGCAACATCGCCGCGCTGGCGTGATGTTAGCCACATCCCCAAGGCTGAGTCAGTACCCCGTAAGAGACCTTTCCGTGACCTCGGGGGCCGGGTGGCCGAGAAACGACGGTGCCCCGGCCGCCGTATCCAGCGGCCGGGGCACCGAAAGGCCCGGTCAGAGGCGTCAGCGGGCGGCGCGGTTGACCGCGGAGACGACCGCCTTCAGCGACGCACGCGTCGTGTTCGCGTCGATGCCGATCCCCCACAGGACCTTGCCGTCGATCGCGCATTCGATGTAGGAGGCGGCCTGCGCGGAGGCGCCCTCGCTCATCGTGTGCTCCTGGTAGTCCAGCAGGCGTACGTCGATGCCGATGGACTCCAGGGCGTCGAAGAAGGCCGAGATCGGACCGTTGCCGGAGCCGGTCAGGACGGTGTCCTGGCCGTCCACCGTGGCCTCGACCGTCAGGGTGTCGACGCCGTCCGTGTCCGTCGTCGACTGGCCGGTCCTGACCTGGATGCGGCCCCACGGGTTGTCCGGGTTCGGCAGGTACTCGTCCTGGAAGACCGCCCAGATCTCCTTCGGCGTGATCTCGCCGCCCTCGGCGTCGGTCTTGGCCTGGATGAGCTTCGAGAACTCGATCTGCATGCGGCGCGGCAGGTCCAGCTTGTGGTCGTTCTTCAGGACGTAGGAGATACCGCCCTTGCCGGACTGCGAGTTGACGCGGATGACGGCCTCGTAGGAGCGGCCGACGTCCTTCGGGTCGATCGGCAGGTACGGCACCGCCCACTCGATGTCGTCGACGGTGACCCCGCGAGCCGCCGCGTCGGCCTCCATGGCGTCGAAGCCCTTCTTGATGGCGTCCTGGTGGGAGCCGGAGAAGGACGTGTAGACCAGGTCGCCCACGTACGGGTGGCGCGGGTGGACCTCCATCTGGTTGCAGTACTCCCACGTACGGCGGATCTCGTCGATGTCGGAGAAGTCGATCTGCGGGTCGACGCCCTGGGAGAACAGGTTCATACCCAGGGTGACCAGGTCGACGTTGCCGGTGCGCTCGCCCTGCCCGAACAGGCAGCCCTCGACGCGGTCGGCGCCGGCCATCAGGGCCAGCTCGGCGGCGGCGACGGCCGTACCGCGGTCGTTGTGCGGGTGGACGGAGATGCAGACGTGCTCGCGGCGGGAGAGGTTGCGGCTCATCCACTCGAAGCGGTCCGCGTGCGTGGACGGCGTCGAACGCTCCACGGTGGCGGGCAGGTTGAGGATGATCTCGCGGCCGGGGCCGGGCTGCCAGACGTCCATGACCGCCTCGCAGACCTCCAGCGCGAAGTCCAGCTCGGTGTCGGTGAAGATCTCGGGGCTGTACTGGTAGCCGAATTCCGTCTCCGGGCCCAGCAGCTTCTCCGCGTACTCCATCACCAGGCGGGTGCCGTCGACGGCGATCTGCTTGATGTCGTCCTTGGAGCCGCGGAAGACCACGCGCCGGAAGACCGGGGCGGTGGCGTTGTACAGGTGGACGGTGGCCCGCTTGGCGCCCTTCAGGGACTCCACGGTCCGCTCGATCAGGTCCTCACGGGCCTGGGTCAGCACGGAGATCGTGACGTCGTCCGGGATCGCGCCCTCTTCCTCGATGATCGAGCGCACGAAGTCGAAGTCGGTCTGGCCGGAGGCGGGGAAGCCGACCTCGATCTCCTTGTAGCCCATCTTGACCAGCTGGTCGAACATCCGGCGCTTGCGCTCGGGCGACATGGGGTCGATCAGGGCCTGGTTGCCGTCGCGCAGGTCGGTGGAGAGCCAGCGGGGGGCGACGGTGATGCGCTGCTCCGGCCAGGTGCGGTCCGGGATGTCGACCTGCTCGTAGCGGCCGTACTTGTGGATCGGCATGGAACTGGGCTGCTGGCGGTTGGCCATGATGGCGTGGGCTCCTCTGGGTGTCCGGATCCTCGGAATCCGGATGTCCGGGTGGACGGCCGACGACGCAACGCCAGAGCTCCGCGGGGAGGGAGTCGGCCTTTCCTACAGGCCCTCGCCGCGGCAGCTAAGAAGAAGCAGCCCGAAACGCATGATGCGTCGCAGCCTAGCCGAGCCACCCCGGGCGCGGGGGTGCGTCCCAGTATGCGGGACCGGTGTCGCAAAAGGGACAAAAAGTGCGCCGTACCACATTGTCACGGAGCGTGGCATTCCCTGTCCCGGTATTTCACCAATCATGGTGGCCCCTAGTGACACCGGCGTCACAGAGTGCGATGGTGCGAGACATGACGACCAACGGGGGCTTCGAGCCCGTCTTCTGCACGATCGTGCCGCCGCACGTCCTCGACAAGCTCGCCCAAGCCGAGGACCCCGAGCTCTCCGGTCCGGCCCGCCGGTCCCTGGAGCACGACGCCTTCCAGCGCACCAAGCGCCGCCTGACCACGGTCATCGGTGCGCCCTCCGTCGCCGCCCCCGCGGGCGCCGCCGCCGACCAGCCGCACCGCACGATCTACGACGCCCACCACACCCAGGACCTCCCCGGCACGAAGGTCCGTGCGGAGGGCTCCGACCCGGGCTCGGACGCCACCGTCAACCGCGCCTACGCCGGCCTCGGCGCCACCTTCGAGCTGTACCTGAAGGCCTACGGCCGGCACTCCATCGACGACAACGGGCTCCCGCTGGACGCCACCGTGCACTTCGGGGAGTCGTACGACAACGCCTTCTGGAACGGCGAGCAGATGGTGTTCGGCGACGGCGACGGCCAGATCTTCCTCGACTTCACCATCCCGGTCGACGTCATCGGCCACGAGCTGACCCACGGCGTCACCCAGCACACCGCGAACCTGGAGTACTTCGGCCAGTCCGGCGCGCTCAACGAGTCGGTCTCGGATGTCTTCGGCTCGCTGATCAAGCAGTACACCCTCGGCCAGACCGCCGCCGAGGCCGACTGGCTGATCGGCGCCGGGCTGCTCGCCCCGAGCGTCCACGGCACCGCGCTGCGCTCGATGAAGGCCCCGGGCACGGCGTACGACGACCCGAGGCTCGGCAAGGACCCGCAGCCGGCGACCATGGACCACTACGTCCGCACCGGCCGCGACAACGGCGGTGTGCACATCAACTCCGGTATCCCGAACCACGCCTTCTACCTGGTCGCCACGGCGATCGGCGGGCACTCCTGGGAGAAGGCCGGGCAGATCTGGTACGACGTGCTCACCGGTGGCGACCTCAAGACGGACGCGCTGTTCGCCGACTTCGCCACGCTGACGGTGCAGGCGGCGCGCGAGCGGTACGGCGCCGGTGACGAACTCACGGCCGTGCAGAAGGCGTGGGAGCAGGTCGGGGTGCGGACGCTGTAGTTCCGTACTACACAGGGACCCATGCGTATCCAAGTACGGCGCACGGGCGGTTTCGCGGGCATCGAGCGCCGGGCCGAGGTGGACACCTCGGGCCGGCCCGACGCCCCTGCGTGGCAGGCCCTGGCCGAACGCGTCCTCGCGTCCGGCCGGGGCACCCCGCCGGCCGGCGTCCCGGACGGCTTCCGCTACGAGATCACCGTGGACGGCCGCACGGTGTACGCGGCCGACCCCCGGCTCACCGAGGAACAGCGTGAGCTGATCACGAGGGTGCTGAAGGAAGGGGCGTAGAGAAGTCCTGGAGCCCGACCACACGCAGGAGTTGCAGCCGCTCGTACGACTCCGTGCCCGGGCGGGCCGTGTGCAGGATGAGGTGGTGGCGGTGGTCGTCGCTGAGCAGGACCTCGCAGTCCAGTTCCAGCAGGCCCACCACCGGATGCCGGAAGCGCTTGACGGAACCGCGCCGGACCGCCACCTCGTGCTCGTCCCAGAGCCGGGCGAACTCCTCGCTCCCGGCGCGGAGTTCGGCCACCAGGGCGGCCGGCCGGGGGTCGTCGGGCCGGGCGGCAGCGACGGCACGCAGGTTCGCCACGTGCACGCGCGCGTGTTCCGGCACGTCCTGTGGCGGGAAGGGCTCGCGTCCCGCCGGGTCCAGGAAGAAGCGGCGGACCAGGTTGCGCTCCCGGGGCGGGCGGCCCAGCACGTCTCCTGACAGCGCCCGCGACATCGCGTTCTGCGCCAGCACCTCCCCGCAGTCCGACACCACCATCGCCGGCGCGTCGTGCAGCCGGTCGAGGACCAGCAGCAGTCCGGGCCGGACATGCGCGCAGGCGCTCTCCCGGCGGGGCGGCTCCTCGCCCGTCAGATGGAAGAGGTGGTCCCGCTCGTCGTCGGTCAGGCGCAGCGCCCGGGCCAGTGCCGTGAGCATCTGCCGGGACGGGCGCGGGCCCCGGCACTGCTCCAGCCGCGTGTAGTAGTCGACCGACATGCCGGCCAGCGACGCCACCTCCTCCCGCCGCAGACCGGGGGTACGACGCCGGGCGCCGGGCATCAGGCCCACATCGGAGGGGTCCAGGCGGGCTCGGGAACGGCGCAGGAAGTCGGCGAGTTCGGCTCGGTTCACGTCTTCAGGGTGGGGCACACCGCGGGGCTTATCCAGGGAGTGCCGGTCCCCTGATCGGAAGGTCTCTCCCGGCCGGCACGGCACCGCTGGACAGTGGTGACACCAGCCGAGAGGAGCGGAACATGCTGACACTGGTGACAGGGATGACAGGACAGGTCGGCCGGCGCTTCGTGCCGAGGCTGCTGACGCGGCGGCGGCCGGGCGAGGAGGTACGGGTCCTGGTGCGCGACGCGGAGCGCGGCGAGCGCTTCGCGGAACTCGGCGCCCAGGTCGTGGTCGGCGACCTGCGGGACGAGGAGGCGCTCGGCAAGGCGGTGGCCGGGGTGGACGCGGTCGTGAACGTCGCGGCGGCCTTCCGCGGGGTGCCGGACGAGGAGGCACGGGCCGTCAACCGGGACGCGGCCGTCGCCCTGGGCCGGGCCGCGCTGGCCTCGGGAGTGCGGCGCTTCGTGCAGGTCAGCACGGGACTCGTGTACGGCACCGGGCGGGGCCGCCCGCTGACCGAGGACGACGAGACCCGGCCCGGCGGCGCGATGTGGGGCGCCTATCCCGAAGCCAAGGCGGCGGCCGAACGGGAGCTGCTCGCCCTGGGGGGCATGGACGTGCGCGTGGCCCGGCTGCCCTTCGTCTACGGCGAAGGCGACCCGCACCTGGCCCAGTCCCTGCGCTGGGCCACGCACTGGGCGCCCACCCAGCGGCTGCACATGGGCCACCACGCCGATGTCGCCCAGGGGCTGCTGCGCCTGCTGTACGCACCGGCGGTCAACGGCCCGATCCACAACATCGCCGACGACGCGCCCGTCACGGCGGTCGAGCTGCACCAGCTCAACGGCGCCGGGATACCCGCCGACATGCACACCCGGACCGACCCGGACCCGTGGCTGGGGATCATGTCGACGGAGAAGATCCGCCGTGACCTGGGTTACCGGCCCCTGTACCCGAGTGTGTGGGCGGCCCGGGACGCGGGGGTGTTGTGAGTTCAGTCCACGCCCCGAATCCGCCCCACCAGCACCGATCCCGCCAACCCGATCACCGCCGCCACCAGGTACAGCACCCGGTATCCGCCCAGGTACGTCACGACCGGCGCGGCCAAGGCCGGCGCGGCCACCTGCGGGAGCGCATTGGCCACGTTGATCACGCCCAGGTCCTTGCCCCGGTCCAGCGCCTTCGGCAGGACGTCCGTCATCAGCGCGAAGTCGACGGAGGTGAACACGCCGAAGCCGACCCCGAGAACGGCCGCCGCCACGACCGCGCCGGGCCACGTCTGCCAGCCGGCCAGCGCCGCCGTCGCCACCGCCATCAGCACACCCGACCAGACCACGAACGGCTTGCGCCGCCCCACCCGGTCCGACCAGACGCCGCCCGCCACGACGGTCGCCATCAGCGTCAGGCTGTTGACGGCCGTCAGGATCAGCACGCCCTGGCCGGGGTCGGGGCGGTGCAGGCGGTCGCGGAGGTAGTAGAGGAGGTACAGCAGGACGAGGGAGTTGCTGAGGTTGATCAGGAAGCGGGTCAGCCAGGCCCAGCCGAGGTCGGGGCAGCGGCGCGGACTCAGCCAGAACCCCGCCAGGAAGCTCCGCCAGGACCAGGGCGGGCGGTCCTGCGGCCGCAGCCGCAGATCCTGGTGGCGCAGGACGTACGGCAGCACGCCCGCCGCCGTGCACACCGCGCAGGCCGTGTACCCGGCCCCGGTCCCGCCCGCCACGGTCGCGAGACCGGTGCCGCCGACCACGCCCAGGATCTGCGCCGCTCCCAACCAGCCGCCCACCGCGCCCCGTTGGAGCCGGGGCACCCGGTCCGGGACGGCCGCCGTCACCGCCGCGAACGCCGCGTTCAGCGTGAGCTGCACCAGGCACCAGCCCACCGCCATGGACCACGCCCCGTCCGCCCGCGCGAGCAGCAGCAGGGACAGCGCGCCGCCCGCCGCCCCGGCCACGATCCATGGCGTACGGCGGCCGGCGCGGGCGGTCGTACGGTCGGACAGGGCGCCGAAGAGCGGGTTGGCGAGCAGGGAGACCACCGCGCCGGCGCCGGTCACCCAGGCCAGCATGGTCTCCTTGGACATCCCGGAGCCGGGCGCGAAGTCCTTGGCCTGGGAGGCGAGCAGGATCTGCAGCGGCCCGAACCAGCCGACCCAGATCGCCCCGTTGGCCAGCGAGAGGGCCGCCGTCCAGCCCCGGCGGACCGGTTCGACGGGCTCGGACAGGGCGGCCGGAACTCCGGCGGTGGTCATCTCCGTGCCGTCAGCTCTGGGCCCGGAGCACGTCCCGGAACCAGTGGTAGGAGGCCTTCGGGGTGCGCTTCAGCGAGGCGTAGTCCACGTGCACCAGGCCGAAGCGGCGGGCATGGCCCTCGGCCCACTCGAAGTTGTCCATCAGGGACCACACGAAGTAGCCGCGCACGTCCACGCCGGCCTCCAGCGCGGTGTGCAGGGCGCGGATGTGGGCGTCCAGGTAGGCGATGCGGTCCTGGTCGTCGACGCCCTCGTAGGAGCAGCCGTTCTCGGTGATGACGACCGGCGGGAGCTTGTCGCCGTACGCCTCGCGGAAGCCGCACAGCAGCTCGGTGAGGCCTTCGGGGACGACCGGCCAGCCGAAGTCGGTCACCGGTCGGCCCTCGATCTCCCTTACGGAGAAGGGCAGTTCGGCGGGCAGCGCCAGACCGCCGTACTCGCTGTCGGTGCCGCCGGGTGCGCCCACCCGGGTCGGCGCGTAGTAGTTGATCCCGTACCAGTCGACGGGCTCGGCGATGACCTTGAGGTCCTCCTCCACGTCGCCCGGCATCAACTCACCCATTCCGTCCGGGTATTGACCGAGAATGACCGGCTCGGCGAACAGGCGGTTGAGCAGGAGGTCGTAGAAGCCGGCCGCCTCCACGTCGGCCGGCTCGGCGGAGGCGGGCCAGGTGGGGCCGTGGGAGTTGGCGATACCGATGTCCGTCGCCCCGGCGGCGCGCAGGGCGCGTACCGCGAGACCGTGGGCGAGGAGCTGGTGGTGGGCGACCGGGAGCGCGTCGAAGAGGAGCCGCTTGCCGGGGGCGTGGGCACCGATGGCGTGGCCCAGGAGGGTGTGCTCGGCGGGCTCGTTGAGGGTGATCCACTTGGTCACGCGGTCGCCGAGCCGCTCGGCCACCACCGAGGCGTATGCGGCGAACCTCTCCGCCGTGTCCCGCTGGAGCCAGTCCAGGGAGGCGGGCAGGTCCCAGTGGAAGAGGGTGGGCACGGGCCGTACGCCCGCCGCGCACAGCTCGTCCACCAGGCGGTCGTAGAAGTCCAGGCCGCCCGGAGTGTTGACGCGGGGCCAGGAGATCGAGAAGCGGTAGGCGTCCACGCCCAGGCCGGCAAGCAGGCCCACGTCCTCGCGGTAACGGTGGTAGTGATCGCAGGCCACGGCCGCCGTCGAGCCGTCCTTCACCCGCCCCGGTTCGGCCGTGAACACGTCCCACACGGACCGCTCGCGCTCCTCGGCCGCCCCCTCGATCTGGTGGGCCGAGGTCGAGACACCCCACAGGAAGCCGGCGGGGAAACGGGGGATCGGCCCGGCTGTCGGATCACTCGCGTGAGTCGCCATGGCCGGATCATCCTTACCCCCGGTAACCCAAGTCAACGCCCATGCGTCAAAAGGGGGTTCGGGGGCCGCAGCCCCGCAACACTCAGAAGCCCAGCTTACGGAGCTGCTTCGGGTCGCGCTGCCAGTCCTTGGCCACCTTCACGTGCAGGTCGAGGAAGACGGGGGTACCGAGCAGTGCCTCGATCTGCTTGCGGGACTTGATGCCGACCTCCTTCAGGCGCTTGCCCTTGGGGCCGATGATGATCCCCTTCTGGCTGGGGCGCTCGATGTAGACGTTGGCGTGGATGTCCAGGAGGGGACGGTCCGCGGGGCGGTCCTCGCGCGGGAGCATCTCCTCCACGACCACCGCGATGGAGTGCGGCAGCTCGTCGCGGACGCCCTCCAGGGCCGCCTCGCGGATGAGTTCCGCGATCATGACCTGCTCGGGCTCGTCCGTGAGGTCGCCCTCGGGGTAGAGGGCCGGACCCTCGGGGAGGAGCGGGATCAGGAGGTCGCCCAGCAGGTCCACCTGCTTGGAGCCGACCGCCGATACCGGCACGATCTCCGCCCACTCGATGCCCAGCTCCTTGCCCAGCTGGTCGATCGCGATCAGCTGCGCGGCGAGGGCCTTGGAGTCGACGAGGTCGGTCTTGGTGACGATCGCGACCTTGGGGGTCTTCTTGATCCCCGCGAGCTCCTTCGCGATGAAGCGGTCGCCGGGGCCGATCTTCTCGTTCGCCGGAAGGCAGAAGCCGATCACGTCGACCTCGGCCCACGTCGTGCGGACGACGTCGTTGAGCCGCTCGCCGAGCAGCGTGCGCGGCTTGTGCAGCCCGGGGGTGTCCACGAGGATCAGCTGGGCGTCGGGCCGGTGCACGATCCCGCGTACCGTGTGCCGCGTCGTCTGCGGCTGGTTCGCGGTGATGGCCACCTTCTGCCCGACCAGAGCGTTCGTGAGGGTGGACTTGCCCGCGTTGGGGCGGCCCACGAAGCAGGCGAAGCCGGCGCGGTGGACGGTCTCGGCCGACTCTTCGGATGACGGGGTACGAACGCTCATGCCGTTCATTGTCCCTGATCCACGAGGCCCCGCCGTACCAGTGACCGCGACCACGGCTGACGAGCCCCCGCACCGTTGGAGACGCCCGTGACCCTCGCCGCCGCGCACGTCGACACCGGCGACACCGCCTGGCTGCTCGCCGCCACCGCCCTCGTCCTGCTGATGGCACCGGGCCTGGCCCTGTTCTACGGCGGCATGGTCCGCACGAAGAGATCGGCGGCCTCGGCCACGCCGGAATGGCGCATCTCACCCCCGGCAGCGTGCGCGGCACCGTCCCCACCCTCCTCTTCGCCACCTTCCAGCTCACCTTCGCGATCATCACGGCCGCGCTGATCAGCGGCGCGGTCGCCGACCGCACGAAGTTCTCGGCGTGGCTGGTCTTCGTCCCGGTCTGGACCCTCCTCGTATACGTTCCGGTCACCCACTGGGTGTGGGGTCCGGGCGGCTGGATCCTGGACGGGCTGGGAGCGCTCGACTTCGCGGGCGGTCTGCCGGTCGAGATCACCTCCGGCGCCTCCGGTCTCGCCCTGTGCCTGGTGCTCGGCCCGCGCCTCGGCTTCAAGAAGGACGCCATGCGGCCGCACAACCTGCCCATGGTGATCCTCGGCGCCGGTCTGCTCTGGTTCGGCTGGAACACCCTGGCCGCCGGCTGCACCGGCCTGCTCGGCTGGCTCTTCGTGGAGCAGAGGCGCGACGGCCATCCCACCACCCTGGGCGCCGCCTCCGGCGCGGTCGCGGGCCTGGTCGCGATCACCCCGTCCTGCGGCACGGTCTCGCTGCTGGGCGCGCTGGTCGTCGGCCTCGCCGCCGGTGTCGTCTGCTCGTACGCGGTGAGCTGGAAGTTCAGGCTGAACTACGACGACTCGCTGGACGTCGTCGGCGTCCACCTGGTCGGCGGCATCATCGGCACCGTGCTGATCGGCCTGTTCGCCACGTGGTGGTCGTGGCCGGGTACGCCTTCGCGGTGACGTACGGCCTGGGCAAGCTGCTCGACAAGGCGATGGGCCTGCGCGCGAGCGAGGAGCAGGAGCACACCGGCCTGGACCTTACGGTGCACGCCGAGACGGCATACGATCACGGCGTCCTGGGCCATGGCGCCCCGGTCTCCCACTCCGTCCTCAGCCCCCGGCACGCAGAAGGTCGACACCCAGGCATGAAGCTCATCACCGCGATCGTCAAGCCCTACCGGCTGGACGAGGTCAAGACCGCCCTGCAGGAACTGGGCGTGCACGGCCTGACCGTGACCGAGGCGAGCGGCTACGGCCGGCAGCGCGGCCACACCGAGGTGTACCGGGGGGCCGAGTACCGGGTCGACCTGGTGCCGAAGGTGCGGATCGAGGTCGTCGTGGAGGACGCGGACGCCGACCCCGTGATCGACGCGATCGTCAGGGCCGCGCAGACGGGGAAGATCGGGGACGGGAAGGTGTGGGCCGTACCCGTGGAGACGGTCGTACGCGTGCGGACCGGCGAACGCGGCCCCGACGCGCTCTGACCAGCAGCACCCCGGCCGCCACGCCCACGAGGAACACCACCGTCGCGACCAGCCAGGGCAGCGCGAAGAAGGAGGCGCCGGCCGACTGCCGGGTGCCGGGCGCGCTCGCCGTCAACGTCACGTCCGCCCAGTCCAGTTGGGGCGCCCCGCGCCAGGTCTCGGTGAGCCGGACCCGCTGTCCCGGCAGCAGCTCCGACGGCACCCGGGACAGCTCGCGGTCGAGCAGCGTACGGCCGAACAGCCCGCGCGCCTTCAGCTCCACCTTCGGGTCGAGGGTGACGTTTCCGGTGTTGCGCAGGGTGTAGGAGACGGTGGCCGTGCTGGCGCCGAGCCCCGGGACCAGGGGCTGGTGGTGGCTGATGTGCAGCTGCCCGACGGACAGCGCGGGCAGGGTGGGCCCGCCGACCCGGAGGTAGACACGGGCGCCGACGGCCCGCTGGACACCGAGCGCGAGCCGCCCGCTGCCGGGGTCGACATGCTCGTCCAAGGCGACGATGGCACCGGGATGGTCACCTGGCTCGGCACCCTGCGGGACGCGCAGGGTGAAGGGCACGCTGACGGTCGTATGCCCGGGCACGGTGACCCGGGACTTCGCGAGCCGGGCCCAGGCGCCCACCCCGAGCATGCGCTCCGTGACGGTCCGCACGGCGAAACCGCCGTCGCGGGCGGTGTTGTAGGCGTCGGCCGCGTAGAGCCGGAAGGTGAGCGGCCTGCCGGTCTTGTTCTGGACGGCGACCTTGTCGGTGAGGGCCTGGCCGGGGTCGGCGGAGAGGTAGAAGTAGGGCCGCTGGGCGATCTTCGAGGCGACCGGGTACACGGACCAGGTGCCGTTGTCGGCGGCGTGGGCGGGCATGGCCTGCCATGCGAGCAGGAGGCCCAGCAGGAGGACGTACAGCTTGCGCATGGGTGCGGACCCCCACGGACGGGAGACAGGGGAACGGGCGGGTGCGGACGCCCGCACGCTCAGGTGAGCGTCAGCGTGAGCACACCGGAGTACGAGCCCGGAGGCGTGAACGCCGGTACGTCCAGGGAGAGTCCGGCGTCGACGGTGAACTCACCGCCGGTGACCGTGCCGGCGGAGGTCGACGCCAGGGTCGCTCCCGAGGCGCCCACGGTGCCCGCCGAACCGGCCTTGCAGGTGCTGGGGCTGCCCGCCTTGGTCGCGCACGCGGGGGTCCAGCCCAGCTTCCCGGCGTCGATCTTGCCGCCGGGACCCGTGAAGTCGGTGACCTTGCCGGTCAGGGACCAGCCCGCGGGCCCGCCGCGGAAGTCCTGGACCGTCACCGTCTGCAGCTTGCCCGTCGAGGCCCCGCCCTTGCCGAAGTCGACCGCCGACAGTGCGACGGAGTCCCCGGCCTGGGACATGGACAGCGTGCCCGCCTTGACGGTGGTCGTCAGTTTCTGACTGCCCGGCGGGACGGGTGAGTTGTCGTTGACGACGTACGCCGCGGGGCCGGCGCCCTTGTCCGCGCTCCAGGAGCCGCCTTCATAGGCCACGATCCCGGTGGTCGTCTTGTCCTTGACGACGAGGGAACCGCTGAAGGAGCCCTGTGCGTTGGCCGTGACGGTGGCGGTGTCCGCGGTCTGGCCGCCCCCGGACCGCCCGGCCAGTGTGACGGTCGCGCCCGGCGTGAAGTTCGTACCGTTGACCGTGACACCGGCGCCCGGGTCACCGGAGGCCGAACTCAGCGAGATGGCCCGGGTGTTGGCCGGGGTGCCGTCGGTCGCGGTGACGGTCTGGGAGACCGGGGCGGGCGGGTTGGTGACCGTGCACGGGGTGTCCAGCTCCAGGATGTAGCTGGTGTGGATGTTGTAGTCGCCGGGCGAGAGGGTGATCTGACCGGCCTTGGTGACGGTGAACGTGCCGGTCATGGAGAAGGACGGGAAGGCGGCCTTCCCCGGCACCGGCGGGTTCTTCTTCGGCCCCGCGACGGTCACGTCCCCCGTCTGGGCGCCACCGAGGGTGACCTTCCCGGTGGGGGTCATGATGTCGGCCGGCAGGGCGAGGTCGGTGGGATTGCTGGCGGCGGCGGTGACCACCGTGTACGTGACGCTGACGGTGTCGCCGACCTTGGGGTTGGCGTTGTCCACCGACACGTTGGCGGTCGTGGTGCCGTCGATCGGCGGGATACCCGCCACGGCGGGCGGGATGCAGTGCGTGGCGAAGTCCACGTTCGTGCCGGCGGCACCGGCCGGACAGGCCAGCGCGCCGCCCGCGGTGACCGCGAGCGCGGTCGCCCCGAGCAGTGAGCTCCAGCGCCACCGTCGGGATCTTCGTGGTCTTGGGGGTGTGAAGCCCATGGGCCCCCTCCTGAGGTTGCGGGCGCAGCGGCTCATCTGCGCCGACAGGGGGCATTGATGTGGAGCGGGGGTGAGAAGTCAATGGAGATGCCGCAGAAATCTGACGGATCATCAGATCTCGTCGATTTCTGCGGCATCCGGAACAGATCGCTCAGGTCGGTCGGCTCAGGGATCAGTCGAAGACGAACGGGCCGGGTGACTGCTTGGCGGTCGCCGTACAGGTGATGGTGATCCCGAAGACCGTCATCTTCAGGGAGCCGCCGTACGCCTCCAGGCTGTCACCGGAGGCCACGGTGCCGCTGAGGGGGCCGACGGTGACGGTGGAACCGGCCGCCATGGCCGGGTTCTTCTTACCGCTGAAGACGCTGGTGCCGCCGCCCTTCACGAGCGTGAGGGTGGACGAGACCGAGTCCTGGGACACCGCGACGGGCACGGTGATCGCGGAGGACGTGATCGTGATGGTGGCCGAGGTGCCGCTCTGGGTGGCCGCGAGCGTGGCCGCACCGCCGCCGTAGATACCGCAGTTCGCGTTGATGGTCGCCGACTGTGGGGTGACGGCGGCCGCGGAGGGTGCGAAGGCGAGACCGGTGACCGCGAGGGCTCCGGCGGCCAGTGCCGCACCCGTTGCCGTGCGCTTGCCTCTCATGGGGATCCGCTTCCCTTTCGTAGGGGTGCCGTGTGGGGGGACGCCGACGGGCGGGTGCGGATCCGACGACCCGTCGGATTTACGGCTTCATTGATGCGCAAGTGCTGGAACCCAGCAAGGTTGAATTCCAGCCGACCTTTCGTTCGGCCGGTACTCCGGTACGTCAGCCGGCGGAAACGGTCACCCGCACAACCCCGTCGAGCCCGGCCAGCAGCACGGGCGTCCCCGCACCCCCGAGATCGGCGACCGCGGCCAAGTCCTCCTCGGGCACCGACTCCGCCTCGCTCACCACCGCCGCCGCCTCCAATGACGTGGCCCCCGACGCAACGGCCATGGCGACGGCAGTGCGCAGCGCGCTCAGCCGCAGCGAGGGCAGCGAAACCGCCCCGGCGACATACGTACGCCCGGTCTCGTCCCGTACGGCCGCCCCCTCCGGCACACCGTTGCGGGCCCGCACGGAACGGGCCAGGGTCACGATCTTGCGGTCCTCGGGGTCAAGCGCGTTGCTCTCGGTCATGCCCCGAGCATACGAAGCCCGGCCCCGTTCACCCCGCCACGGGGTACATCGCGCCCCGCCGCCCCTCCGGGGACGCCAGCCACTCCAGCTTCGCCGCGGTGTTCGCCTCGTCCAGCGGGGTGTGCAGCACGATCATCAGATCGGGCCGGGCCGGCACCTTCATCACCGTCGACTCCACCACCAGCAGCCCGACCAGCGGATGCTCCAGCTCCTTGCGGATCTGCCCCTGGTCCTCGATGTCCCGCTCGGCCCACATCGCCCGGAACTCCGCGCTGGCCTCGCTCAACTCGGCCAGCACCGCCTGGAAGCCCTCGTCGTCCGGCCGCGCCGCACACGCGGACCGGAACTGCGCCACGACCGTACGCGCGTTCCGCTCCCAGCTGTGGCTGCGCGACCGGTACAGCGGATCGACGAAGAAGTCGATGAGACAGTTCTGGGTGATGTCCGGCCGCATGCCGAGCACGATCGCGGCCGCGTCGTTGTACATCACGCAGTTGTAGTACAGGTCCATGATGTGGGCCGGATACGGCATCCAGGTGTCGATCAGCCGCCGCAGCCCCTCGCAGTTCGCCCGCTTCTGCTCGGGCGCGACTTCGGGCGCCGGCGGGTTCATCCCGGCCAGCAGGTACAGATGGCGGCGCTCGGCGTCGCTCAGCCGCAGCACCCGGGCCACGGCGTCCAGCACCGACGGGGAGACGGAGATCTCCCGCCCCTGCTCCAGCCACTGGTACCAGGAGGCGCCCACCCCGGCGAGCACGGCCACCTCCTCCCGGCGCAGCCCGGGCGTACGGCGCCGGCCGCCGCCGACGGGCAGCCCGGCCTCCTCGGGACTGACCCGGGCCCGCCGGCTCATCAGGAACTCGCGCAGCTCGCCCCGCCGTTCACTCTTCGCCGCCCCCGCTGCAGGCACGTGCCGCTCCTCCCCCGTCGTATCCACCCGTCGCATCTGGTGGTGCCACCACCACCATAAGTTCCGACTCCCCACCGGTATTCCGTTCGCCCGAAGCTCTTGCCATGGCGATCGACACCACCACCCAGTCCACCACCCCCACGGGCACACCGCTCGACACCCCCCGGCCGCCCCGGTTGTCGACGCGCGACAAGCTCGTCCTGTTCGTCCTGTGCGCGGCCCAGTTCATGGTCGCGCTGGACTTCTCCGTCCTGAACGTGGCCCTGCCCGAACTCGGCACCGACCTCGGCATGAGCCGCTCGGCGCTGCAGTGGGCGGTCACCGCGTTCGCGCTCCCATCCGGCGGTTTCCTCCTCCTCTTCGGCCGCATCGGCGACCTGTACGGCCGCCGCAAGCTGTTCCTGACCGGCCTGGCCCTGTTCGGCGCGGCCTCGCTGCTGGCGACCCTGGCCTGGGACCCGGCCTCCTTCCTCGCCGGACGCGCGCTGCAGGGCCTCGGCGCGGCGGCGATCGTCCCGACCGCCATGTCCCTGCTGACCACCACCTTCCCGGAGGGCCCGGCCCGCGACCGTGCCCTGGGAATCGCCGGCACGGTGATGTCGCTGGGCTACACGGTCGGCATGGTCGCGGGCGGGATGCTGACCGACACCCTCGGCTGGCGCTCAACGATGGCCCTGCTCACCGTGTCCGCGCTGATCGTGCTGCCGCTGGCCCCGGGCCTGCTGCCGGAGTCACGCACCCCGGAGCGTCCGCGCCTGGACGTGCCCGGCGCGGTCACCGTCACCACCGGCCTGCTGTCCCTGATCTACGCCCTGTCCACGGCCGCCGACCACGGCTTCGGCCGCCCGGACGTCCTCATCACCCTGGTCGCCGGACTGCTCCTGCTGGCCGTGTTCACCGTCGTCGAGTCCCGTACGGCCGCGCCCCTGGTCTCGCTGCCCATGCTGCGCCGCCGCACGGTGGCCTGGGGCAACGTGGGCGGCCTGGTCACCTTCTCGATGATGTCGACGGTGATCTTCGTACTGACCCTGTATCTGCAGGAGATCCTGCGCCTGTCGGCCTTCGAGACGGGCCTGGTCTTCGGCGTCCAGGGGGTGCTGTCGGCGGTCGCCGGCACGCTCGCCCCGAAGGTGATCGGCCGCTACGGCGCCCGCCGCACCCTGGTCTGCTCGCTGACCGGTCAGGGGGCGCTGATCGCGACGCTGCTCCTGCTGAACTCCCACGTCTGGTCGGTCTGGCTCGCCACGGCCGCCGTGTCCGTGGCCAGCATGTTCCACCTGGGCGCGATCATCTCCTACGGCCTGACCGTCACCTCCGGTGTGCCGGACGAGGAGCAGGGCCTGGCCACCGGTCTGGTGACCTCCACCCAGCAGGTCGGCATCACGGTCGGCATCCCGCTGCTGGGCGTGCTGGCCACCACGTCCCACGACCTGCTGAGCGGCGTCCACACGGTCCTCGCCCTGGACGCGGCCGTCGTCCTCGCCGCCGCCGTCCTGGTCGCACTGGGCCTGCGCCGGGGTCAGTCCAGGGTCTGAACGATCCCGCTCCGCGCGGCCGTGTGCACCACACGGCCGCGCGCGCCGTTGACCAGGGGGAGGTACGGCGCCACATGCCCACACTCGACCCCGGCGACGAGCGGCACGCCCAGCGGGCCCAGCGCGGCGAGGACGGCCTCGTGCTGGGTGAGGGTGGGGCTGTCGGGGGCGTGGGTGCGGCCGACGAGGACGGCGGCGGCGCGGTCGAAGAAGCCGGCGAGGCGCAAGCCGTGCAGGTGGCGGCAGATGGTGAACGCGTTGTCCTCGCACGCCTCGACGTAGACGAGCAGCGGCTCGTCCCCGGCGAACCGCGTCAGGTCTAGGTACGGCGTGCCGGCGAGGGGAGCGACGGTCTCGATGCAGCCGCCGATCAGCCGGCCCTCGACGTCCACGTCACCCTCGCCGTCGAGCCGGGTCCAGGTTCCCTCGGCGTCCAGGGTGAGGTCGCGGATCTCGGGGTGCCCGACCCAGTCGTCCCAGCGAGCGGACCGGTAGCGGCCGGGCGGCGTCTGCGCGAACGGCTCGCCCTGCGGCGCGGCCACGATGTCGAGCCAGGACAGCAGCCCCTCGGGCGTCCGGTACGGCGTGTCCATGAGGTTGTTGCCGTGCACGGTCGCGACCCCGGTGAGCAGGGTCAGCGGGGTGATGACCGTGGACATGTCCGAGTAGCCCACGACCCAGGTCGGCTCGGCCCGCCGGATCGCCTCGAAGTCCAGCGACGGCAGCAGGTCGATCGCCAGCTCCCCGCCCCACGGCGGTACCACGGCCCGTATCTCCGGATCGGTCAGCATCTCGGTGAGCTCGGCCGCGCGTTCGGCGGCCGGGGCGCTGAGGTGCGTCGAGCCGTCCATGCACCGGCCGACGACCACCTCGTATCCGCGCTCCTCGAGGTCTCGTACCGCGAGGTCGAGGCGCGCGCGCATCCTGTCGGCCACCCCGCTGGACGGGGAGGTCACACCTATACGGTCACCGGGGCGCAGGGGGCGCGGATATCGAAGGGTCACGCGCCGGATTCTGACAGGGGGTCAGCGGGTGCGGGCAACGGAATTACGGCCGGTCCAGCCGCAGCCGCTCCGCTCTCGGCAGGCCCGCGACGACGAGGTCGTACGAGTCCTCGACCAGCTCTTTCACGAGGCGGGCGGGGAGGCCGCCGTCCACCGTCACGGTGTTCCAGTGCCGCTTGTTCATGTGGTAGCCGGGGATGATCAGTCCCTCGTGCTCGCCGCGCAGCCGGACCGCGTCCTCCGGGTCGCACTTGAGGTTGATCGTCAGGGGCCGCGCGCCCAGGTTCGTCAGGGCGAACATCTTGCCCAGCACCTTGAAGACCGAGGTCTCCGGGTTGAACGGGAAGTCCTCCTCGGCCGCGTTGAAGGACAGGCACAGGGCGCGCAGCTCCGCGGGGGTCACTCGGGTTTCGCCTCCTCGGCGGGTTCCACCAGGACAGTGACGATCTTGTTGCGGCGGCCGGAGGCGGCCTCCGCCGTGAGCTTCAGCCGCCGCTCGTCGGGGAGTTCGACCTCGGCGGACGCGCCCGCGATGGGGACGCGGCCGAGGGCCTTGGCGAGCAGTCCGCCGACGGTCTCCACGTCCTCGTCGTCGTACTCCTCCAGCCCGTACAGTTCGCCGAGGTCGGTGATGTCCAGGCGGGCGGTGACCCGGAAGCGGTCGTCGCCGAGGTCCTCGACGGGCGGGAGTTCCCGGTCGTACTCGTCGGTGATCTCGCCGACGATCTCCTCCAGGATGTCCTCGATGGTGACGATGCCGGCGGTGCCGCCGTACTCGTCGATGACGACGGCGACGTGGTTGCGTTCCTTCTGCATCTCGCGCAGCAGGTCACCGGCGTTCTTGGTGTCGGGCACGAAGACGGCGGGCCGCATGGCGGTCGAGACCAGGTCGCTCTCGGCGTCCCGGCTGATGTGTGTCTTGCGGACCAGGTCCTTCAGATACACGATCCCGACGATGTCGTCCTCGCTCTCACCGGTGACCGGGATCCGGGAGAACCCGGAGCGCAGAGCGAGGGTGAGGGCCTGGCGGATGGTCTTGAAGCGCTCGATGGTGACCAGGTCGGTGCGCGGCACCATGACCTCGCGGACGAGCGTGTCGCCCAGCTCGAAGACCGAGTGCACCATGCGGCGCTCCTCGTCCTCGATCAGCGACTCCTGCTCCGCGAGGTCGACCAGCGCACGCAGCTCGGCCTCGGAGGCGAACGGGCCGCGCCGGAAGCCCTTGCCGGGGGTGAGCGCGTTGCCGATGAGGATCAGCAGCGACGGGATCGGCCCCATGATCCGGGCGAGCGGCAGCAGTACGTACGCCGCCGCGGTCGCGGTGTTCAGCGGGTGCTGCCGGCCGATGGTGCGCGGGGACACCCCCACCGCCACGTACGACACCAGGACCATGACCCCGATGGCGACGAGCAGGGCCTGCCAGGTGGCGGTGAACTCCTCCAGGCAGGCGTACGTCACCAGGGCGGCGGCCGCCATCTCGCAGGCCACGCGGACCAGCAGGGCCACGTTCAGATAGCGGGTGGGGTCGGCGGCGATCTGCGCGAGCTTGGCGCTGCCGCGCCGGCCGGACTTGACGGCCTCCTCGGCGCGGAAGCTGGAGACCCGGGCGAGGCCCGCCTCCGCGCAGGCGGCGAGCCACGCGACGACGACCAGCGCGATCGCGCCGACCACGATCTGCGGAGACATCCGGGCCCGCTTACGAGACGGTGGGCGCCGGGGACGGCCCGGTCATCCCGCGCTCGGCCCGCCACCCGTCGACGATGGCGGCCTGCAGCCCGAACATCTCGGCCTTCTCGTCGGGCTCCTCGTGGTCGTATCCCAGCAGGTGCAGCACCCCATGGACGGTGAGCAGCTGAAGCTCCTCGTCCATGGAGTGCTGGGTCGGGGCCTCGGCCCCCTGCTTGGCGGCGACCTCCGGGCACAGCACGATGTCGCCGAGCAGGCCCTGCGGCGGCTCGTCGTCGTCCTTGGACGGCGGCCGCAGCTCATCCATCGGGAACGACATGACATCGGTGGGCCCGGGCAGGTCCATCCACTGGATATGGAGCTGCTCCATGGCGTCGGCGTCGACGACGATCACCGAGAGCTCGGAGAGCGGGTGGATGCGCATCCGCGCGAGCGCGTAGCGGGCGATGTCGAGGACCGCCTGCTCGTCTACCTCGGTGCCGGACTCGTTGTTGACGTCGATCGACATGGCCGTGCTGGTCTACTTCCCCTTGGAACCCTTGGCGCCGGTCTTGCCACGGCCGCCCTTGTGGGTGCCGTTCTCGGTGCCGTACTTGCTGTCGTATAGCTCGTACGCATCGACGATACGGCCCACCAGCTTGTGCCGTACGACATCGTGGGACGACAGCCGGGAGAAGTGGACGTCCTCGACCCCTTCGAGGATCTCCTGGACCTGCCGCAGACCGCTCTTGGTGCCGCCCGGCAGGTCGACCTGCGTCACGTCACCCGTGATCACGATCTTCGAGTCGAAGCCGAGGCGGGTGAGGAACATCTTCATCTGCTCGGGGCTCGTGTTCTGGGCCTCGTCCAGGATGATGAAGGCGTCGTTGAGGGTCCGTCCCCGCATGTACGCGAGCGGCGCGACCTCGATCGTCCCCGCCGCCATCAGCCGCGGGATGGAATCCGGGTCGAGCATGTCGTGCAGGGCGTCGTACAGCGGGCGCAGGTAGGGGTCGATCTTCTCGTAGAGCGTGCCCGGCAGGAATCCGAGCCGCTCCCCCGCCTCCACCGCCGGCCGGGTGAGGATGATCCGGTTGACCTGCTTGGACTGCAGGGCCTGCACGGCCTTGGCCATGGCCAGATAGGTCTTGCCGGTACCGGCGGGTCCTATGCCGAACACGATGGTGTGCTTGTCGATCGCGTCGACGTACCGCTTCTGGTTGAGGGTCTTGGGGCGGATGGTCCGGCCCCGCGAGGACAGGATGTTCTGCGTCAGCACCTGCGCCGGGGTCTCCGGCCCGTCGCTCGTCCCGTTCTCGCTGGCCTTGAGCATGGCGATCGAGCGTTCCACTGCGTCCTCCGTCATCGGCTGCCCGGTGCGGAGCACCAGCATCATCTCGTCGAACACGCGCGAAATCAGGGCGACGTCTCTCGGGTCGCCGACCGCGCTGATCTCGTTGCCCCGGACGTGGATGTCGGCCCCCGGGAAGGCCCTCTCGATCACACGCAGGAGGGAGTCGCCGGAACCCAGCACGGTCACCATGGGGTGCTGGGCGGGGACGGTGAACTGCGCTCTCGCCTGCTCTCGCGCGGGTGTGGTGTGAGCTGTGGGTGTCTGTGTCATGGGCCGGCTCTGAAGGCCTGCGCTTCCTCCTCATCACGGCCGCATAGCTGAGGGCGGCCTCGCGATTCAAGGGTACGACGGTGCACTGACAAGCCTGTAGGCCTTTTCCACACCCACCTCCCCCGCCCCCGGGGGCCCTCTCAGCCGACCGAGCCGAAACTCCCGGGGGTCACCTCTCGGCCGACCGAGTCGGGTGGGTGTGGTGGGCGAGCGGGGGTCCAGGGGGCGGAGCCCCCTGGGACGTCAGCTGGACCGGCGGAAGCCGATCGTCGGCACCGCACGCCGCAACGGCCAGGGCCGATCCAGCTCCGCGGCCACCAGCCCCTCGAGAAACGCGTACCTCTCCAGCGCCGCCGGATCCTGCCCTGGAAGGGCCTGCACCCGCCGCCACCAAGCCCCGATCTCCGACCACCCCGGCGCCGACAAAGACCCCCCGAACTCCTGCACCGACAGCGCCGCCGTGAGCCCGGCAAAGGCCAGCCGGTCGGCCAGCGGCCACCCCGCCAGGGACCCCGTCACAAACCCGGCGACGAACACATCCCCCGCCCCCGTCGGATCCAGCGCCTCCACGGCGATGGCCGGCACCTCCGCGGCCTCCCCGGTCCGCCGGTCCACCGCATACGCCCCGTCCGACCCCAGGGTCACCACAGCCACCGGCACGTACTCGGTCAACGCATGCGCGGCCACCCGCGGACAGTCGGCCCCCGTGTACCGCTTCGCCTCCTCCGCGTTGGGCAAGAACGCCTCACAGTGCTCCAGGTCGGCGAGCCCGGCGAGATCCCACGCCCCGGTGTCGTCCCAGCCGACGTCGGCGAAGATCCTGGTCCCCTCCCGCGCGGCCTCGGCGATCCACGACGCGCGCGTACCCGGCGTCAGCGAGGCCACGGCCGCACGCGCGCGTGGCGGGCATTCCGGGGCCGGCTCCTCGGGTGGCGGCTCGTGCCCGTGGGACACCATGGTCCGCTCGCCCTCGTACGCCATGGACACCGTCACCGGCGAGTGCCAGCCGGGCACGGTCCGTGACGCCGACAGATCGATGCCCTCACCCTGTTCGAGCGCGTCCCAGCAGTACTCGCCGTAGTGGTCGTCCCCGAAGGCCGCCGCGAGGGACGTCCGCAGACCGAGCCGGGCCAGGGCCGTGGCCATGTTGGCGACCCCGCCGGGGCTGGAGCCCATGCCCCGGGCCCAGGACTCGGTGCCGCGCACGGGCGCCGAGTCCAGGCCGGTGAAGATGATGTCGAGGAAGACCGTGCCCGTCAGGTAGACGTCCCAGGGCGGGTCGCCGGGCGCGCGCAGCCCGGCGAGCGGGTCGACCTGGGACTGACAGCGTGCGGCCTTGGTGAGGTGTTCCGGTTCCTCTCCGGTGATCGCGTGCGACGGGGTCACGGTGCGCTCCCTGGCGTGGTGCGGGTCTGGCCAGTGTGCACCACATTGCGCGCCGTGCCCCGGGGTTACCAGCGGGGCATCACCGGTTGCCGCCAGCCCGGTTCGCCCGCCCGCATCGCCGCCGCGTCATCGCGGTCCCGCAGCGAGCCGTCGTCCTCGGCCCACCGCCGGTGCAGCCGGGCCAGTTCGTCCCGGTCGAGCTCGACACCGAGGCCGGGGGCGTCGGACACCAGGACCTGCCCGCCGCGGAAGGCGAGCCGCTCGGTGAGGACGTCCTCGGACTGCCAGGGATAGTGGGAGTCGCACGCGTGGTGAAGCCCGGGGACGGTGGCCGCGACCTGGGTCATCGCGGCGAGACTGATCCCCAGATGCGTGTTGGAGTGCATCGACACCCCGACCCCGAACGCGGCGCAGATCGCGGCGAGTTCGCGGGTGTTGCGCAGCCCGCCCCAGTAGTGGTGGTCGCAGAGCACGACCTGCACGGCATCCCGCGTGAACGCCTCCTTTATCTCGCCGAAGGTGGTCACGCACATGTTGGTGGCCAGCGGTACCTCCGTTCCCGCCGACACCTCGGCCATGGCCGCCGTACCCAGCGTCGGGTCCTCCAGGTACTCCAGGACGTCCCCGAGTTCCTTCGCCACCTTCAGCGAGGTCTCGACCGACCAGGCGCCGTTGGGGTCGAGGCGCAGCGGGTGCCCGGGGAAGGCCCCGGCGAGGGCCCGTACCGCCGCGATCTCCTCGTCGGGCGGGAAGACACCGCCCTTGAGCTTGAACGACGTGAAGCCGTACCGCTCCTTGAACAGCCGCGCCTGTGCCACCACTGCGGCCGGATCGAGGGCGGCACCCCACTCGTCGGGCTCGGCCGGGACGCCCGCCGGGTGAGCGGCCCACTTGTAGAACAGGTAGGCGCTGTACTCCACGGCGTCCCGCACCTTGCCGCCGAGCAGCGCGTGCACGGGCAGCCCGAGTGCCTTGCCCTGGGCGTCGAGGCAGGCGACCTCGAAGGCGGACAGCACCGACAGCCGTAGCTTGTCGGCGCTCTGCACGCCGCGCAGCCCGCCGGCGTCGACCTGTCCCTCGACCCTTGACTCGTCGACGCCGAGGTCGATCGCGAACAGGCCGTTCACATCCATGACCGAGCGTCCGGTGAGCCGTTCGGCCAGCGGGCGGGCCAGTTCCAGGTACTTGGTGTCGCCGTAGGTCTCGCCGAGCCCGGTGACCCCGTCGGCGGTGACTACCTCCACGATCAGCCGGGGGGTGTACGGCTGGTGCACGCCCTGGGTGTTGAGCAGCGGCGCGTCGGCGACCAGGATCGGCGTCAGCCGTACCTCGGCGATGGTCAGGTCACGGGTCACAGGGCGGCTCCTACGAGGTCGAGTCCGGCGGTGAGCAGGGCCTTGAGGTCGGCGAGGTCGGCGGGCGCCGGGTCGGTGAGCGGGGCGCGCACGGGTCCGACGCGCTGCCCGCGCAGCCGGGCCGCCGCCTTCACCAGGGACACGGCGTATCCGGGCGCGCGGTCGCGGAGTTCGACGAACGGGGCGTAGAAGTCACGCAACAGCTTGTCGGCCGTGCCCTCCTCCCCGTCCCGCAGCGCGGTGAAGAAAGCGCCGGCGATCTCGGGGGCGAAGGCGTGCACGGCGGAGGAGTAGGCGGGGACGCCGACGGCGGCGTAGGCGCGGGCCTGGATCTCGGCGGTGGCGGCGCCGTTGAAGAAGAGGAAGCCGTCGGGGGCGGCGAGGGTGAGGCGCTGCAGCCGGTCGAGGTCACTGTGGCCGTCCTTGAGGCCGATGACGTGCGGAATGCGCGTGATGCGCCGCAATGTCTCCACGCTATAGGCGACCTGGCCGCGCTGATAGACGACGAGCGGCAGCCGGGTGCGCTCGGCGAGCCGCTCCAGCTGGGCGGCGAGGCCCTCCTGCGGGGCGTCGACCAGGTAGTGCGGGAGCACGAGCAGGGCGTCGGCGCCGGCCTCCTCGGCGATCCGCGCGAACCGGGCGGCCTGCGCCCAGCCGTACCCGGTCCCAGCCACGACCGGCACCCGTCCGCCCGCCTCGGCAACGGTGAGGGCGACGACGGTCCGGTACTCCTCCTCGTCCAGCGAGAAGAACTCCCCGGTGCCGCAGGCCGGGAAGACGGCACCGGGCCCGGCGGCGAGCCGGCCGGTGACATGGGCGCGGAAGCCGTCGGGATCGAGGGAGCCGTCGTCGTGGAACGCGGTGAGCGGGAAGGACAGCACCCCGCGCGCCATCCCCTCCCGCAGTCGCCGCGCCACGCCCTCGGGACTCGGATCGCCGCCCACCTGAACCATCTCCCCTTGGTCTTCCTTATGAATGCCGTCTACATATGAGAACGCAACGTAGCTCTTTTTACCCGGACCCGCAGTCGGCAAACCGAAGAGTGATGCAGATCGCACCACCCGAACTTCTTCCGGAACGAGGCGCTTGATACAACTTGCTCGCGCGTTCCTGTCCATCGACGGTCGTCGCCCCCTCCCCCTTTCTGAGCCCTTCCTTTCGCATGCCCTGGGAACGCCCGTGTCCGCCCCCCGCCCCCTGCCCTGGCCCCTCGTCGCCCTTTTCACGGCCGGGTACCTAGCGCCGTATCTGCTGCCGACCACCGTCGGCCGGCTCGCCTCCGGACTCCCGCTCACCGCCACGCAGGCCGGGGCCATCGGCAGTGCGCTGCTGCTGAGTTCGGCGGCGGCGGGCTTCCTGCTGGCCTCGCGGGTCGACCGCATCGGCCCCCGCACCCTCGCCCGGCTCGGCCTCGCGCTCGCCGTCCTCGGCTACGGCGGCGCCGCCCTCACCGGGTTCGTACCGGCCGTCGTCGCGGGCGCGGTCACCGGCGGATTCGGGTCCGGCACGGTCACGGCGGTCGCCGCGAGCGGGATCGCCGCGCAGCGGGATCCGCACCGGGTCACCACCTTGGGCCTGCTCGGCGTCTCCGCCGTGGCCGGCGCCCTCTACCTGACGCTCCCCCACCTCGGCCCCGGCCACGGCCTGCCGCCGGCCGCCATCGCGCTCACGGCGCTCGCCGTCTGGCCGCTCACCGGCCGCCTGCCCGGTCCTGCCGCCCCGGCCCGCACGGCCGTCGCCTACGGCCGGCTCCCCCACCCACGCGCCGGACTGCTGCTCGCCGCCGCCATGACCTGCTGGTCCCTCGCGCAGAACTCCCTCTGGGGCGTCAGCGGCCGGATCGGACTCGCCCAGGCCCACCTCACCGAGGTCACCGTCGGCGCGGTGTTCGCGGTCGCGCTCGGCGCCGGGCTCGTCGGAGTCGTCGGCGCCGGCGCGCTCGGCCCCCGGCTGGGCCGGGCGATGCCCATAGGCGCCGGTACGGCCCTGATCGCGGGCTGCATCGCGCTCAGCGCGTCCGCGACCGACCTCACGGCCTTCGCGGCGGGCGAGATCTCCTGGAACCTGCTGTACCCGGTCGTCCTGTCGTACGTCATCGGCCTCGCCGCCTCCCTCGACCCGCGTGGCCGCTGGGCGGTCCTGGTCGGCTCGGCGTCCTCGCTGGGGACGGCGGCGGGACCGCTCGCGGGGAGTGTGCTGGCGGCGGGGGCGGGCTTCCCGGTGATGGGACGGATGCTGGCCGCCGGCCTGCTGCTGATCGCCGTACCGATGACGGCGGTGGCACTGCGGACGGGCAGGCGTCCCCTGCCGGTCGTGGAACTCCCGGTGGAGACGCCCGCCGTGGCCGCCCGGAGTGCCTACGAGACCGCGTCCCCGAACTCGTACGCGTCGACCTCGGCCAGGTAACGGGCCCGCCGCTCCTCGTCGTCCTCCAGGAAGGAGGCGAGGAAGGAGTTGCGGGCCAGCTCGCGCAGCCGGTCCTCGGACAGGCCCAGGGTCCGGTGCACGGCCGCGAAGTTGTCGTCGGCGTACCCGCCGAAGTACGCCGGGTCGTCGGAGTTGACCGTGCACAGCAGGCCGGCGTCGAGCATGGCCGGCAGCGGGTGGTCGGCCAGCGTGTCGACGGTGCGCAGACGGACGTTGGACAGCGGGCACAGGGTGAGCGGGATCCGCTCCCGGACCAGCCGCTCGACCAGCGCCGGGTCCTCCATGCAGCGCAGTCCGTGGTCGACGCGCTCGACGCCGAGCACGTCCAGGGCCTCGGTGATGTACGCCGGCGGCCCCTCCTCACCGGCGTGCGCGACGCGGCGCAGCCCCAGCTTCGCCGCGGCGTCGTACACCTCCCGGAACTTCACCGGCGGATGCCCGACCTCGGCGGAGTCCAGGCCGATGCCGGTGATCCGGTCCAGGTACGGCGTCGCGGCCCGCAGCGTCTCCAGCGCCGAGTCGGCGGACTCGTCGCGCAGGAAGCAGAGGATCAGCCTGGTGGAGATGCCGTGGTTGCGCTCGCTGTCGCCGAGCGCCCGCCACAGCCCCTCGACGACCGTGCCCAGGCTCAGGCCCCGCGCGATGTGGGCCTGCGGGTCGAAGAAGATCTCCGCGTGCCGGACGCCCTGCGCGGCGGCGCGGGCCAGATAGGCGTTCGCCAGGTCGGCGAAGTCCTGCTCGGTGCGCAGGACGGCCATCAGCTCGTAGTACAGGTTCAGGAAGGACTGGAGGTCCTTGAACCGGTAGGCCTCGCGGAGGGCGTCCGTGTCCGCGTACGGGAGGGTGACGCCGTTGCGGGCGGCCAGCTCGAACGCCAGCTCCGGCTCCAGGGTGCCTTCGATGTGGAGGTGCAGTTCTGCTTTCGGGAGGGGCATCAAGGCATCGTACGGGGGTTTTATCGCCGTTTCGGAACCGGCACCCGCTGCAGATCGTGGGCCACGGTCAGCTCGCCCTCGAAGCCGGCCGCCCGCGCCTGCCGCTCGAACTCCTCCGGCTGCGAGTAGCGCTGGCTGAAGTGGGTGAGGACGAGGTGCCGCACGCCCGCGTCCCGGGCGACGGCGGCGGCCTGCCCGGCGGTCAAGTGACCGTGTTCCAGGGCGAGTTCGATGTCCTCGTCCAGGAAGGTCGACTCGATGACCAGCAGGTCGCAGCCCTCGGCGAGCGCGTGGACGCCGTCGCAGAGCCGGGTGTCCATGACGAACGCGAACCGCTGCCCGCGCCGCACCTCGCTGACGTCCTCCAGCGTGACGTCCCCGAGCCGTCCCTCGCGCTGCAGCCGGCCGACGTCCGGGCCCTTGACCCCGTGCGCGGCGAGCCGGTCGGGCAGCATACGGCGGCCGTCGGGTTCGATCAGGCGGTAGCCGTAGGAGTCGACCGGGTGCGACAGCCTGCGGGCCTCCAGGGTGTACGCCGGGGTCACCGCGAGGATGCCGTCGGCGGCGACCGGCGCCTCGGTGACGCCGACGGTCTCCCGGTAGGCGGTGGCGTAGCGCAGACGGTCGAAGAAGCGCTGCCCGGAGCGCGGGTAGTGCGCGGTGACCTGGTGCGGCACCTGGTCGAGGTTGATCCGCTGGATGACGCCGGCGAGGCCGAGGCAGTGGTCGCCGTGGAAGTGCGTGACGCAGAGCCGGTTCACGTCGTGGGCGGCGACCCCGGCGCGCACCATCTGCCGCTGGGTGCCCTCGCCGGGGTCGAACAGGATGCCCTCGCCGTCCCACCTCAGCAGGTAGCCGTTGTGGTTGCGGTGCCGGGTGGGGACCTGGCTGGCGGTGCCGAGGACCACCAATTCACGTACGGACATGGCGTCTTAGCCGGGGGGCCACTGCAGGCCGCGGCCGCCGAGCACGTGGGCGTGGGCGTGCCAGACGGTCTGGCCCGCGCCGCTGCCCGTGTTGAAGACGATGCGGTAGCTGTCGAGCTCCTCCTCGTCCGCCACGGTCTGCGTTTCGGCGAGGACGTCGGCGGCGAGCTGCGGGGCGCCGGCGGCGAGCTCGGCGGCGTTCTTGTAGTGGGCCTTGGGGATCACCAGGACGTGGGTCGGGGCCTGGGGGTTTATGTCCCTGAAGGCGACGGTGGTGTCTGTTTCGCGGACGATCGTCGCCGGGATGTGTCCCGCGACGATCTTGCAGAACAGGCAGTCGTCCTGCGGTTCGCCTGCCATGCGTGTGCCTCCTCACGCTGGTGATCAATACCGGGGCATCGTAGTCGTATCAGGTCGGCATTCCCGGCGGAGTTTTCGCGGGCCGTTCCTCGAGTGCCTCTAGTGCGATCCTGATGGCCTCGTCCAGCTGGGTGTCCCGGCCCGCCGCCCAGTCCTGGGGCCGCTGTACGACCTCCACGTCCGGGTCCACCCCATGGTTCTCGACGTCCCAGCCGACACCCTCCAGCCACATCGCGTACTTCGGCTGGGTGACCAGGGTCCCGTCGACCAGGTGGTAGCGGCTGTCGATGCCGATGACGCCGCCCCAGGTGCGGGTGCCGACGACGGGGCCGATGCCGAGGGCCTTGATCGCCGCGTTGACGATGTCGCCGTCGGAGCCGGAGAACTCGTTGGCGACGGCGACGACCGGGCCGCGCGGGGCGTCGAGGGGGTAGCTGGTGGGACGCATGCCGCGGGGGAGGTCCCAGCCGATGATGCGGCGGGCCAGTTTCTCGACGACCAGCTGGGAGGTGTGGCCGCCACGGTTCTCGCGCACGTCGACCACGAGTCCCTCGCGGGCCACCTCGACCCGCAGGTCCCGGTGGATCTGTGCCCAGCCGGGGGCCTGCATGTCGGGGACGTGGAGGTAGCCCAGGCGGCCGTCGGAGGCCGCGTGGACGTGGGCGCGGCGGTCGGCGACCCAGGCGTGGTAGCGCAGGGGCTCTTCGTCGGCGATGGGGATGACGACCGTGTGGCGGGGTTCGCCCCCGCCCGCGGGGGAGATGGTCAGCTCCACCGGGTGGCCCGCCGTGCCCACGAGCAACGGGCCCGGGCCCGTCACCGGGTCCACGCTGTGGCCGGCGACGGCGATGATCGCGTCGCCGGGGCGGACGGCGACGCCGGGTGCGGCGAGCGGGGAGCGGGCGTCGGGGTCGGAGGTCTCCGAGGGCAGGATGCGGTCGATGCGCCAACTGCCGTCCGGATGGCGGGAGATGTCGGCGCCGAGCAGACCGTGCCGGGGGCCGCCGCCGGAACCGCCGGCGGGGATGACGTAGGCGTGCGAGGTGCCGAGTTCGCCGTGCACCTCCCACAGGAGGTCGGTCAGGTCGCTGTGGGTGGCCAGGCGGGCGAGGAGGGGGCGGTAGCGGGCGAGGATGCCGGTCCAGTCGGCGCCGCCCAGGTCGGGGCGCCAGAAGTGGTCGCGCATGAGGCGGCCGGTCTCGTCGTACATCTGCCGCCACTCGGCGGCCGGGTCGAGGGTCTGCCGGATGCGGGCGAGGTCGACGGAGACGCTGGTGTCGCCGTCGTCGTCGGTGCCGGTACGGCGGTCGCTGGGGACGACCCGGAGCCGGTCGTCGGTCCACAGCAGCACGCGTTTGCCGTCGCCGCTGACCTCGAAGTGGTCGGCGTCGGAGGACAGGTGCTCCAGGCGGCGCTGGGCGAGGTCGTAGCGCTCCAGCTCGGTGTGCGGGGCGGGGTCCTCGGGGTGGGCGCGGGTGGCGCCGAGGACGCCGTGCACGGGGTGGCGCAGCCAGAGCACGCCGTCCTTGGCGGCGCGGAGGGTGGAGTAGCGGCCGGCCTCGACCGGGAACGGCACGATCCGGTCGGCGAGGCCTTCGAGGTCGATGCGGGTGGCCGGGGTGCCCTCGCCGTCCGGGGTCTCGTCCTTGTCCGGGTTCTCGAAGGGGCGGCCGTGGCGTTGCGGGCCGAAGGGCGAGGGGGTGGTGGCGGCCAGGGTGATCAGGTGCGGGCGGGCGCCGACCACGAAGGCGAGGTCGAAGACGTGCTCGTCGTAGACCGGGTCGAAGGCGCGGTTGGAGAGGAAGGCGAGGTGTTTGCCGTCGAGGGTGAAGGCGGGGGCGTAGTCCTGGAACCGGAGGGGGGTCGCCTCGGTGACCGAGAGGTCGGTGGTGTGGGCGATGCGGAGTTGGGAGAGCGGGCGGGGGCCGGGGTGGGCCCAGGCGAGCCAGGCGGAGTCGGGTGAGAAGGCGAGGCCGGAGACCTCGCCGTCGTCGCCGCGGTCGACCTCGCGGACCTCGCCGGTCTCCCGCTCGACGAGGAGCAGGCGCCCGTCGTGCGCGGCGACGGCGGCCCGGCTGCCGTCGGGGGCCATGGCCAGCTCCAGCACCCGGCCCAGCTGTCCGGCGGCGAGCCGGCGCGGGGTGGCGCCGGGCACCGTGCCGGTGGCCGGGGCGAACTCCAGGGCGTCCTCGCCCTCCGCGTCCGTCACCCACACCACCCACTCCTCGCCCTCGGCGCGGAAGGCGCGCGGCATCCGGGCGCGCACGCCGGGGGTGGCGGCGAGGGCGCGGGCGGGCCCGGAGCGGTGGGTGACCCAGTGGATCCCGCCGCGCACGCAGACGGCGCTGCCGCGCGCGGTGTGGTCGGGGGACGCCTCGCCGAACCAGCGGGCGGCGTTGACCGGAGCGGGCCGCAGATCGACCCGTGGCCCGCCCAGGCGCACGTCCAGCCGGCGCGGCTCGGCGCCCTCCAGGTCGTCCAGCAGCCACAGTTCACCGGCACAGCTGTAGACGACCCGGGTGCCGTCTCCGGAGGCGTGCCGGGCGTAGAAGCCGTCGAGGGGAGTGTGGCGGCGCAGGTCGGAGCCGTCGGCGAGGGAGGAGTACAGGGCCCCGGTGCCCTCGTGGTCGCAGAGGAAGGCGATCCGGTCCCCGGCCCACACCGGGCACTCGACGTTCCCGTCGACATCCTCGTGCAGCCGGACGAACTCCCCGCTCCCCTCGCGGTCGATCCACAGCTTGCCCGCCGTGCCGCCCCGGTAGCGCTTCCAGTGGGCGGCCTCGCGGCCCATCGGCGCGGACAGCAGCACGGTGGCCGGGCCGAAGGCCACATCGCCGACCGGGCCGTAGGGCAGGGTCTCGGCGGGCCCGCCGTCCAGCGGGACGGCGTACGCCCAGGTGTGCCGGAAGCTGGGCCGGCCCTGCGCGCCGAGCGCGAGCACCCGCCCGTCGACGGTCCAGCCGCGCACCTCGGTACGCCGGTTGCCCCAGTACGTCACACGGTCCGCGGGGCCGCCGTCGACGGGGGCGACATGCACCTCGGGCGCGCCGTCGCGGGTGGAGGTCCAGGCGAGGAACCGTCCGTCCGGGGATATCCGGGGCTGGGTCACGGGCATGTTGTCGGCGCTGACCCGCCAGGCCCGGCCGCCGTCGAGGGGCGCGAGCCAGACGTCGTCCTCGGCGACGAAAGTCACCAAATCGCCGTGTACATGGGGAAATCGGAGATACGCGGCACCTTGAGTCACCCCGTCACTGTACGCAGCGACGGGCGCACCTCGCCCGCTGTTCGGATCACTTCCCCTGGACGGGCCAGCAGGTGGGGTCGCCCTTGCACCAGAGAGTGCGGGTGACGGTGACGGTCACGGTCGGCTGCCCCCCGCCGGGCCGGTAGGTGGGCGGCTTGTACGTCGGCCCGGTCGTGGCACCACAGTCGCCGAGCCCGCTGACGTGGAACACCCGTCGGCCCCCGACCTCGGCGGTCAGGTCCCCCCGCACACAGGCCCCGGCGACAGCCTTGGTCACCTTCCCGGTGACGGTGATCTTCCGCCCGTCCTTGGTCTCGCCCTGGCAGTCGACGGAGACGACGGTGGTCTCGCTCGGCGCGGGCGTGCCACCGACCTTGCCGCCGCCGTGGTCGCCGGTGCAGGTGAGCCAGCTGACGTCCACGTGCTGCTGTTCGAGCCTGGCCTTCGCGGTGGTGTCGGTGGTGTAGGCGACGGAGGCGGTGCCGAGATCACTGGGCTGACACGCCACCACGGCCGCACCGCCCACGACGACCATCCCGGCGACGGCCAAGAGCCGCGCCCCACGCCGATTCCCTCTCAAAACCCCCATGCAGGGCAGAGTGCCACCGGCACGGGCAGCGGGGAAGGCCGCTTACGGCCACTCACCCGTTCGGGATGCCGGTCCGCGCGCCCCCCGGCGGAGCGCCTGTCAGCCGCGCAGCAGCAGCCACTGCTGGAGTTCGACCAGATTGCCCTCAGGGTCCTTGAGGTGCGCGACCCTCATCCGGTCGGTCATGGGGGCCGGGCCGTGCACCAGGACCGCACCCCGGGAGACGATCCCCGCAACGTACGCGTCCAGGTCGTCGACGCGCAGGACGACCAGGGAGCGGTGACCGGTGGCGGTCTCGCCCAGCTCGTCGAGGATCTCGGCCATCATCGCCCGGTCCTGCAGCGCGATCCCGGCGGAGCCGACGTGCGGGCTGAACTTCTCGTACGGCCCCTCGGTCGCGCCGGACTGCGGCTTGAGGCCGAGGACATCGGCGTAGAAGCGGTAGCAGGCGGCGAAGTCGGTGACCAGGAGCCGGACTTGGGCGAGTTCCACGGTGTCCCCCAGCTGTCAGGACCAGCGGCCGGTGCGGCCCAGCAGCAGGGCCGCGGCGGCGGTGCCGGCGGTTGATGTACGCAACACGGTAGGACCGAGCACATACGCCTTCGCACCCGCCTCCTCGAAGAGCGCCAACTCGTCCCGGGCGACGCCTCCTTCGGGGCCGACGACCAGCACGATCTCGCCCTCGGCGGGCAGTTCGGCGGTCGCCAGCGGCCGGCTCTCGTGCTCGAAGTCGGAGTGCAGCACGGCGGCGAAGTCGGCCTTGGCGAGAAGTGCGGCAACCTGCTTGGTGCTCGCCGCGTCCGCGACCTCCGGGAAGCGCAGCCGGCGGGACTGCTTGCCGGCCTCCCGCGCGGTGGCCCGCCACTTGGCGAGCGCCTTCAGGCCCCGGTCGCCCTTCCACTGGGTGATGCACCGGGCGGCCTGCCAGGGCACGATCGCGTCGACGCCGGTCTCCGTCATGGTCTCCACGGCCAGCTCGCCGCGGTCGCCCTTGGGGAGGGCCTGGACAACGGTGATCCGGGGGCTGGGCTCGGGTTCCACCGGGAACTCGAAGGGCTCGACGACCATGTGGTCCTTGCCCGAGACGCTGACGACGACGCCGGCGGCCCCCCGCCCCTTGCCGTCGGTGAGCACCACCTGCTCGCCGGGCTGCAACCGCCGTACGGAGACCGCGTGCCGCCCCTCGGGGCCCTCGACGTCGACGACCGAGCCGGGGCCCACACCCTCCAGCGAGTCGACGACGAACACCGGCGCGGTCATCGCGGGCCGCCCTTGGCCGACAACGCTGTCCTGGCGGCGTCGAGTTCGGCCGCCAGCACCCGCACCAGTTCCCCGGCGGGCAGCTCGCGGGCCAGCCGGTGGCCCTGCCCCGCCCACAGCGCCATGCCCTGCGCGTCCCCGGCCTTGGCGGCGGCCTTGCGCAGCGGTGCGGTGAGGTGGTGGATCTCCGGGTAGGCGGCGGGGGCGTACGGGCCGTGCTCGCGCATGAACCGGTTGACCAGTCCGCGCGCCGGCCGCCCGGAGAACGCGCGCGTCAACTCGGTGCGGGCGAACAGGGGGTTGGTCAGCGCCTGCTTGTGCAGGGCGTTGGCGCCGGACTCGGCGGTGGCGAGGAACGCGGTGCCCAGCTGGGCCGCGCTCGCGCCCGCCGCGAGGACGGCGGCGATCTGGCTGCCGCGCATGATGCCGCCGGCGGCGACGATCGGGATGCCCACGGCCTCGCGGACCTGCGCGACCAGCGACAGCAGCCCGATGCCGGAGCCGTCGTTCTCGGGGAGGTCCCGATGGGTCCCCTGGTGACCGCCGGCCTCCACACCCTGCGCGATCACCGCGTCCGCCCCGGCCTGCTCGACCGCGCGGGCCTCCTCGGCGGTGGTGGCGGTGACCAGGGTGAAGGTGCCGGCCCGGCGCAGCTTGTCGAGCACCTCCCGGCTCGGCACACCGAAGTGGAAGGAGACCACCGGTACCGGGTTGTCGAGGAGCACGGCGAGCTTGGCGTCGTAACCGTCGTCCCTGCCGCTGTCCGGGTCGCCCAGCTCGGTCTCGTACCAGGCGGCCTCACCGGCCAGCTGGTGGGCGTAGACCTCGACGGCGCCCGACTCGGCATACTCGGGCTGCGACATGAACACATTCACGCCGAAGGGGCGGCGCGTGAGCCCCCGCAGCTGCTTGATCTCCTGGTACATGCCGTCGGCGGTCTTGTACCCGGCGGCGAGGAACCCGAGACCACCGGCCTCGGAGACGGCGGCGGCGAGCTGCGGGACGGAGACACCGCCCGCCATGGGGGCCTGCACGATCGGGTGGGGGAAGAGATCGGTCAGTGCGGAGGACATGACCGCATGTTGTCACGTCCTCCGAACAAGTCCGAATCCGGGCTTCCCATGGCATAGGACACCGGCATAAGGGGTGCCGAGGCACCCCTTCCGAGGGACCTCAGCGCCCGTTGAACGCGTCCCCCCAGCCACCGGCTCAGCCGACGTCAGCGTCCGTTGAACGCATCCTTCAACCGCGAGAACAAGCCCTGCTGCCCCGGCTGGAACTGCCCCTGCGGTCGCTCCTCGCCGCGCAGCTTCGCCAGCTCCCGCAGCAGCCGCTCCTGCTCGGGGTCGAGCTTGGTCGGCGTCGTGACCTCGACATGCACGATCAGGTCACCCCGGCCGCCGCCACGCAGATGCGTGACGCCCCGGTTGTGCAGCGGGATCGACTGGCCGGACTGGGTGCCGGGCCGGATGTCGACCTCCTCCATGCCGTCCAGGGTCTCCAGCGGCACCTTGGTGCCCAGGGCCGCCGCCGTCATCGGGATCGTCACCGTGCAGTGCAGATCGTCACCGCGCCGCTGGAAGGTCGGGTGCGGCAGCTCGTGGATCTCGACGTACAGGTCACCGGCCGGACCGCCGCCCGGCCCGACCTCGCCCTCACCGGCGAGCTGGATCCGCGTGCCGTTGTCGACACCGGCCGGGATCTTCACGGTCAGCGTCCGCCGCGAGCGCACCCGCCCGTCGCCGGCGCACTCCGGGCACGGCGTCGGCACGACGGTCCCGAAGCCCTGGCACTGCGGACAGGGCCGCGACGTCATGACCTGGCCGAGGAAGGACCGGGTGACCTGCGAGACCTCACCACGGCCACGGCACATGTCACACGTCTGGGCGGTGGTGCCCGGAGCCGCGCCCTCCCCGTTGCAGGTGTTGCAGACGACGGCCGTGTCGACCTGGATGTCCTTGGTGGTCCCGAAGGCCGCCTCGTCCAGCTCGACGTCGATCCGGATCATCGCGTCCTGGCCGCGCCGGGTGCGCGAGCGCGGGCCGCGCTGCGACGCCGTACCGAAGAACGCGTCCATGATGTCGGAGAAGTTGCCGAAGCCACCGGCCCCGAAGCCGCCCGCGCCGGCGCCGCCGCTCTGCGAGAGCGGGTCGCCGCCGAGGTCGTAGACCTGCTTCTTCTGCGGGTCCGACAGCACCTCGTAAGCGGCGTTGATCTCCTTGAACCGCTCCTGGGTCTTCGGGTCGGGGTTGACGTCCGGGTGCAGCTCGCGCGCGAGCCTGCGGAACGCCTTCTTGATCTCATCCTGCGACGCGTCGCGGCGCACGCCGAGAACGGCGTAGTAGTCCGTGGCCACTTACGACTCCGCCAGGATCTGTCCGACGTACCGTGCCACTGCGCGTACCGCTCCCATCGTTCCCGGATAGTCCATGCGGGTCGGTCCGACCACGCCGAGCTTGGCAACCGCCTCGCCGCCCGAACCGTAGCCGACCGACACCACGGAGGTGGAGTTGAGTCCCTCATAGGCGTTCTCGTGGCCGATGCGCACGGTCACGCCCGGATCCTTCGCCTCGCCGAGGAGCTTGAGGAGCACGACCTGCTCCTCCAGAGCCTCCAGCACGGGCCGGATCGTGAGGGGAAAGTCATGCGGGAAGCGGGTCAGATTGGCGGTACCGCCGATCATCAGCCGCTCCTCGTTCTCCTCGACGAGTGTCTCCAGGAGAGTGGAGAGCACCGTCGAGACCGTACCGCGGTCCTCGGCCTCGAAGGCCTCCGGCAGGTCCTCGACCAGCCTCGGCACATCCGCGAACCGGCGGCCCGCGACCCGGCTGTTCAGCCGCGCGCGGAGATCCGCGAGGGAAGCCTCGCCGAAGGGCGCCGGGCAGTCGACCATCCGCTGCTCGACCCGGCCGGTGTCCGTGATCAGCACGAGCATCACGCGCGCGGGGGCGAGCGAGAGCAGCTCCACGTGCCGGACGGTGGACCGGGTCAGGGACGGGTACTGCACGACGGCGACCTGCCGGGTCAGCTGCGCGAGCAGCCGCACGGTCCGCGCCACCACATCGTCGAGGTCCACGGCGCCCTCGAGGAAGTTCTGGATGGCGCGCCGCTCGGGCGCGGTCATCGGCTTGACGCCCGCGAGCTTGTCGACGAACAGCCGGTAGCCCTTGTCCGTCGGGATCCGCCCGGCGCTGGTGTGCGGCTGGGCGATGTACCCCTCGTCCTCGAGGGCCGCCATGTCGTTACGGACGGTGGCCGGGGAGACGCCGAGGCTGTGCCGCTCGGTCAGGGCCTTCGACCCGACCGGCTCCTCGGTGCCCACATAGTCCTGGACGATGGCGCGCAGTACCTGAAGCCTGCGTTCACTCAGCATTCGCGCGCACCTCCAGCACGTCGTCGTCCCCTCTGTCCCGTCTGTCCCGCGGCTTGTCCGCCTGGCACTCTTCACATGCGAGTGCCAGGGTTCCCGCCCAGTGTACGGCTGTCGGGTACACCGAGGGCAAGGTCGGTGCGGTCGGGGCGGCTCATGCGGATAGCGTCGCGGTATGACGGTGACTTGGGAAGAGCTGGGGTGGGAACGGCTGGCCGCGGGGGTGGGGCGCTGCCGCCTCCCAGGCTGGGACTGCACGGTCGGGCTGGTCCTCGGCGAGGGTACGGCGCTGCTGGTGGACTCCGGCTCGAGTCTGGCCGAGGGTGCGCGGCTGCGGGCACAGGCCGAGGAACTGACCGACGGCCGTGTGACCCATCTCGCGCTCACGCACCCTCACTTCGACCATGTCTTCGGAGCCGCGGCCTTCGCGGGGGCGGAGGTGTACGGGGCGGTGGGGCTGGACGCCGTCTTCGCCCACGAACGCGATGAGCTGCGCTTGGACGCCGTGCGGGGCGGGCTCGCGGTGGCGGACGCGGACGAGGCGGTGGACGCGCTGGTGTCACCCGCCCATCCGGTCTCCGGCGAGTGGACCCTCGACCTCGGGGGCGGCCGCCAGGCCCTGCTGGCGAACGTGGGTCCGGGCCACACGGCCCACGACCTCGCGGTCCTCATCCCCGGTTCTCCGGAGGTGGTCTTCTGCGGCGACCTGGTCGAGGAGTCCGGGGAGCCCCAGGCCGGCCCGGACGCGGTCCCGTCCCGTTGGCCGGACGCGCTGGACCGCCTGCTGTCCCTGGGCGGCGAGGACGCGCTGTACGTGCCCGGTCACGGAGCGGTGGTCGACGCCGGGTTCGTCCGCCGGCAACGCGACGAGCTGGCGGCCCGTTTCGGCGTGTCGTGAGCGCGGCCGTACGGCTTCTCCTATCGTCACTCGAATGCGCCAGTACTCCGCCGACCTGACCCCGCCGTGGAAGAAGCCCAAGCCCGTGCCGGAGGTACCGGCGGAGCCCGGCCTGGTGGTGGAGGAGCCCGGCACCGGGTTCTGCGGGGCGGTGATCCGCTGCGAGGCGGGCACGGTGACCTTGGAGGACCGCTTCGGCAAGCACCGGGTGTTCCCACTGGAGCCGGGCGGCTTCCTGCTGGAGGGCCGGGTCGTCTCCCTCGTACGGCCGTCGTCGGGTGGTCCGGTACGCCCCACCCGTACCGCCTCCGGCTCCGTCGCCGTCCCCGGCGCCCGTGCCCGCGTGGCCCGCGCCGGCCGCATCTACGTCGAGGGCCGGCACGACGCCGAGCTGGTCGAGAAGGTCTGGGGCGACGACCTGCGCATCGAGGGCGTGGTCGTGGAGTACCTGGAGGGCGTGGACGACCTGCCGTCGATCGTGTCGTCCTTCGCCCCGGGCCCGGACGCCCGCCTGGGTGTCCTCGTGGACCACTTGGTGCCGGGCACGAAGGAGTGGCGCATCGCCGAGTCGGTGACCAGCGAACACGCGCTGGTGGTCGGCCACCCGTACATCGACATCTGGGAGGCGGTGAAGCCGTCGTCCCTGGGCATCGAGGCCTGGCCGACGGTCCCGCACGGTCAGGACTGGAAGACGGGGGTGTGCCGGGCGCTGGGCTGGCCGTCGGAGAACACCGGGGCGGTGTGGCAGGCGATCCTGAAGCGGGTGGGGTCCTACAAGGACCTGGAGCCGGAGTTGCTGGGGCGGGTGGAGGAGCTGATCGACTTTGTTACGGGTAGCGGTGGGGCCTGACGTCGGGGAACGTTCCGAACTCGCTGGTTTTCAGCTCGACACCCAGGACATCCAGCATCAGCGGCCGGCCGAACTTCTCGATGTACTGCGCCCGGTAGTTGGCGTCCTCGCCCTTTCCCTCGGGCTTCGTGAACAGAACGCACTGCGCCATGATCGGATCGATGACGAGATAGGCGGGCACGTTGCCTGCGGCATAGATCGAACGCTTGACGGCGTAGTCGCGATGAACGCTGTTCTTGGAAACGACCTCGACGACCATCGTGATCAGTTGGCACGGCAGCAGACGCCCCGAATCGGGCAGGACGTCACGAGCCACGACCACGAGGTCCGGAACCGGCTCACTCGCCTCGTCGACGAGATCCACGTCCTGGGTCTGGAGCGGATACCAGCGATCCAACGGAATCTGCCGCTCCGTCAGCAGCACGATCAGGTTGTGCACCAGATCAGGGCTGGCCATCATCACGATTTCCCCCCGCAGAAGCTCCGCTTTGAGCCCGTCAGGCGGCTCAAAACCCTCGAAGAACTCTGCGACTCCACGTTCGTCCACAGCGGTCATCTCCGTGGCCTCTACATTCGCCGCATACTGTCAGCGGCAGCCTACGAACCAGGTTAGGGACCGAACCGGCGCTCCGGAGGGATTCACTCGCGGGAGTGATCAATCCACCAGATCCCGCACCACCGCATCCGCCAGCAACCGCCCCCGCAGCGTCAGCACGGCCCGCCCCTCCTCGTACGGCCCTTCCTGGAGGAGCCCGTCCGCCAGCGCCCGCCGAGACGCCGCAAGCCCCTCCTCCTTCAGCAGCGACAGCGGCACCCCCTCCCGCAACCGCAGTTCCAGCAGGACGCGCTCCACGCGCCGGTCCTCCTCCGACAGGAGTTCACGCCCGGCCCCCGGCGACCGCCCCGACGCCAGCGCCGCCGCGTACGCGCCCGGGTGCTTCACGTTCCACCACCGCACCCCGCCCACGTGCGAGTGCGCCCCGGGACCGGCGCCCCACCAGTCGGCGCCGCGCCAGTACAGCTCGTTGTGCAGGCAGCGGCCCGCCTGAGAGGTGGCCCAGTTGGAGACCTCGTACCAGGAGAAGCCGGACGCGGACAGGGTTTCCTCGGCGATCAGGTACCGGTCCGCGTGGACGTCGTCGTCCGTCATCGGGACCTCGCCCCGGCGGATCCGGCGGGCCAGCTGGGTGCCCTCCTCGACGATCAGCGCGTACGCGCTGATGTGGTCCGGGCCCGCCCCGATCGCCGCGTCCAGCGAGGCCCGCCAGTCGTCGTCGCTCTCCCCCGGGGTGCCGTAGATCAGGTCGAGGTTGACGTGCTCGAAGCCCGCCGCCCCCGCCTCCGCCACGCACGCCTCGGGGCGCCCTGGGGTGTGCGTCCGGTCGAGCACGCGCAGGACGTGCTGCCTCGCGCTCTGCATGCCGAAGGAGATCCGGTTGAAGCCGCCCTCCCGGAGGGTGGCGAGGTAGGCCGGGTCCACCGACTCCGGGTTCGCCTCGGTGGTGATCTCCGCGTCCGGTGCCAGCCCGAACTCGTCCCGGATCACCCCCAGCATCCGTACGAGATCGTCGGCGGCCAGCAGCGTCGGCGTACCGCCGCCGACGAAGACCGTGCGGACCTGGCGCGGGTCGTCGCCGAGCACCTTCCGGGCGAGTCGGATCTCGTCCGTCAGCGTGTCCGCGTAGTTGTCGCGGGACGCCAGCACGCCCCCGGTGCCGCGCAGCTCGGTCGCGGTGTAGGTGTTGAAGTCGCAGTAGCCGCAGCGGGTCGCGCAGTACGGGACGTGCAGGTAGAAGCCGAGCGGGCGGTCGGCCGCCCCGGCGAGCGCGTGCGCGGGCAGCGCGCCGTCGGCGGGGACGGGCTCGCCGTCGGGGAGTGCGGAAGGCATGTCCTCCATTGTCCCGTACGACGGCCATTGCTCCGCTTGCAGCACCGACGGCTACTCGGCTTGCAGCACCAGCAGCGCCAGATCGTCCTCGGGCAGGCCCCCGCCGAAGTCGTGCACCAGGCGGCGGATCCTTTTGGCGATCAGGTCGGCGCTGAGCCCGGCGCAGCCGGACAGGGCGCGGGCGAGCCCGTCGCCGTCGTCGAACTGGCGGGAGCCGGAGCGCCGCTCGGTCACCCCGTCGGTGACGCACAGCAGGCTTTCGCCGGGCCGCAGGTCGAGGGTCTCGCTGGTGTAGGTCTCGTCCTCGACCACACCGAGCAGGGTCTGCGGGCGGGCGGCGGTGCGTACGGTGCCGTCGGGGCTGAGCACGAGCGGGAGCGGGTGGCCGGCGGAGGCCAGGGTGCAGCGGACTCCGCCGCCGTACGGGGTCAGCTCGCCGTAGAGGAGGGACAGGAAGCGGGTCTGCGGGCCGTCTCCGGGGGCCACCGGGCGCCCGCCCGCGGCGACCAGCGCGCGGGCGGCGGCGTCGGCGGCCTCGGTGGCGTCGTCCAGGAGGAGCTGGTTGAGCCGGTCGAGGACGTCGGCGACCCGGTAGCCCTCGCGGGCGAGGAGGCGCAGCCAGGGCCGGGCGAGGCCGATCACGACCGCCGCCTCCGGGCCCTTGCCCTGGACGTCCCCGACGGCGAAGCACCAGCGGCCGTCGCCCGCCGGGAACAGGTCGTAGAAGTCGCCGCTCGGGCCGCCCTTGTCGCACGGTTCGTAGACGAGTGCGCTGCTCACCCCGGGGATCTGGGCGACGGCACCGGGCAGCAGGCCGCGCTGCAGGACGGCGCTGATGGTGGCCTGGCGGGCGTACTGGCGGGCCGCGCCGATGGCGAGGGCCACCCTGCGCCCGAGGTCCTCGATGAGCCCGGTGACCTCGTCGGGAAAGCCCAGCAGCCCGCAGCGGCCGATGACCAGCGTGCCGAGCGGCCGGCCACCCGCGATCAGCCGGTACGCCAGTGCCGTGCCGTCGGCGCCCTGCGGGCCGAGCGCATGGCCGGGCCACGGGTAGGGCTCGGGGCCGGAGCGCAGCCCGTCGCGCGGGCAGGGCGGCTCCTTCTCCAGGGCGCAGCGCAGTTCCTCGATGCGGTTCTCGCTGGCGTGCCAGACCCGGTCGGGGCCGCCGCCGGCGCCGCCGCGCACGGTGGCCTCGTCCTCCAGCCACACCGCGCACCAGTCGGCGAGCCGGGGCACGATGAGCTGGCCGGTGAGGGCGGTGACCAGGTTCTCGTCGAGCTGTCCGGCGAGCAGGTCGGAGGCCTCGGCGAGGAAGGACAGCGCGCCGCGGCCGAGCCAGTCCCGGTCGCCGTCGGCGCGGTGCGGCTGCGGGGCGAGGTCCTCGGCGACCTCCAGGGCCGCGTCCGGCGCGGGGGTGTCCGGGTCCTCGACGCCGCCGGGGGGCAGCCGCGCCCAGACCGTCTTGGCGCCGGCGCGGTAGGTGACGCCCCAGGACTCGGCCAGCGTGGTGACCAGCCGCAGGCCGCGCCCGTACTCGGCGGTGTCGTACGATCCCTCGCCGCCGAGGGGGTCGCGCGGGGCGCGGGAGGGATGCCGGTCGCTCACCTCCACGACGAACGCGCCGCTCTCCTCCAGCCGCCAGTCGATCTCCACGTCCGTACCGGCATGTACGACGGCGTTGGTGATCAGCTCGCTGACGACGGCCAGGGCGTCGTCGACGAGCCGGGCCGCGACCTCCGGCGCCTCGGCCAGCGCGGCCCGCACCAGCGCACGGGCCGAGCCGGGCGCGAGCGGACTCCCGGGCAGCGTGGCCCGGCCCCGCACCTCCCTGGCCCGGGGCCCTCTCTCCCGCTGCGTCGGTATGGCCGCCATGTCCATGCGGCCCAGGGTGACAGACCGAGGGCGTTCATAAGCGCTGAGTCATCGAAATGGACAGAAGACGGCGCCTTTTGAACACGGGCGAGCGCAATCTCCCCAAGGGGCGCGGGGAACCGCGCGAGCGACCACATACAACCCGCAGTCGCCGTCAGCCCCCCGGCCACCCCCCGCACACCGTGCTACGCCTCCCGCGTCCCGGCGTACATCTCATCGATGAGGTGCTTGTACTCCCGCTCCACCACCGGCCGCTTCAGCTTCAGACTCGGCGTGATCTCCCCGTGCTCCACATCGAGGTCCCGCGGCAGCAGCCGGAACTTCTTGATCGTCTGCCAGCGCTGAAGCCCCGCGTTGAGCTGCTGCACATACCCGTCGACCATCTCCACCGTCTGCGGCGCGGCGACGATCTCGGCGTACGGCCTGCCCTCCAGGCCGCTCTCCTTCGCCCAGTCCTGGATCGCGAGCTCGTCCAGGGCGATGAGGGCGGTGCAGTAGTTCCGGTCGGCGCCGTGCACCAGGATGTTGGACACGTACGGGCACACCGCCTTGAACTGACCCTCGACCTCGGCCGGTGCGACGTACTTGCCGCCGGAGGTCTTGATGAGGTCCTTCTTGCGGTCGGTGATGCGCAGATAGCCGTCGGGCGACAGCTCGCCGATGTCCCCGGTGTGGAACCAGCCGTCGGACTCCAGCACCTCGGCGGTCTTCTCGGGCAGCCCGTGGTAGCCCTCCATGATGCCGGGGCCGCGCAGCAGGATCTCGCCGTCGTCGGCGATGCGCACCTCCGTGCCGGGCAGCGGCTTGCCGACCGTGCCGGTGCGGTAGGCCTCGCCGGGGTTGACGAAGGAGGCCGCGGAGGACTCGGTGAGGCCGTAGCCCTCCAGGATGTGGATGCCGGCGCCGGCGAAGAAGTAGCCGATCTCGGACGCGAGCGCGGAGGCGCCGGAGACGCAGGCGCGCAGCCGGCCACCGAAGGCCTCGCGGAGCTTGCCGTAGACGAGGGTGTCGGCGACCTTGTGCTTGGCGGCCAGGCCGAACGGCACGGCGTGGTTGCCGGTGCGGCGGAAGTTGTCCTGGCTGACCTTGGCGTACTCGCGGGCGACGTCGGCGGCCCACTGGAAGATCTTGTACTTGGCCGGGCCGCCCTCACGGGCCTTGGCGGCGACGCCGTTGTAGACCTTCTCGAAGATGCGTGGCACGGCCGCCATGTACGTCGGCTGCACCACCGGAAGGTTCTCGATGATCTTGTCGACGCGGCCGTCGACGGCGGTGACGTGCCCGACCTCGATCTGCCCGGAGGTGAGCACCTTGCCGAAGACGTGCGCGAGCGGCAGCCACAGGTACTGCACGTCCTCGGCGCTGATCAGGCCGGTCGCGGCGATCGCCTTGGCCATGTACGCCCAGTTGTCGTGCGGGAGCCTGACCCCCTTGGGGCGGCCGGTGGTGCCGGAGGTGTAGATGAGGGTGGCGAGCTGGTCCCGCTTGATCGCGCCGACCCGCTCCTTGATCAGCTCGGGGTGGGTCTCCAGGTAGGCGGCGCCGCGCCGCTCCAGCTCGGCGAGGGTGATGACCCAGTCGTCCGTCTCGGCGCCGGCCGGGTCGATGACGACGACCTTGGTCAGCTCGGGCAGCTCGGCGCGCTTCTCGACGGCCTTGGCGACCTGGGCCGCGTCCTCGGCGATCAGCACCCGGCTCTCGGAGTCGGAGAGGATGAAGGCCGACTCGTCCGCGTTGGTCTGCGGATAGACGGTGGTCGTCGCCCCGCCGGCACAGAGGATGCCCAGGTCGGCGAGGATCCACTCGACGCGGGTGGAGGAGGCGAGCGCCACCCGCTGCTCGGGCTGTACCCCCAGCTCGATGAGGCCGGCCGCGATCGCATACACCCGCTCGGCCGCCTGCGCCCAGCTGAGCGACTTCCAGTCATCGGGGCCCTGGCCGGAAGCAGGCGGCACCGGATAGCGGTAGGCCTCGGCGTCCGGTGTGGCCGCCACGCGCTCCAGGAAGAGGGCCGCCACGGACGGCGGACGGTTCTCGATCAGGGTCTGTGTGTCGCTCACGACATCCTCCGGGGGCCCGCGACGGTGCGGCTGTACTCGGTGCGGCTGGGTTAACTCACGGTGGGGGTTCGCACTGCTGTTTCGCTGTTGTTTAACTCGCGAGTAACTATCGAGCAGGGATCAGAGTAAGCCGCGACCGGCCGCTGCGTAAGGGGCATCGGCCTGTCTGTTTCCGCGCATGTTCCACGCAGAGCGACGCTACCCACGCGTAGGGGCCCGCCGCGCTTTCGCACGACGGGCCCCCTTGTGTCCCGTTTGTGGACGTAACCCGTTGTTACCGCTGGTTACTTCTTGCCCTTGCCCGACCCCGCGCTGTCATCGCTGGACAGGACGGCGATGAAGGCTTCCTGCGGAACCTCCACGGAACCCACCATCTTCATCCGCTTCTTGCCTTCCTTCTGCTTCTCCAGCAGCTTGCGCTTACGGGAGATGTCACCGCCGTAGCACTTGGCGAGGACGTCCTTGCGGATGGCGCGGATGGTCTCGCGGGCGATCACCCGGGAGCCGATGGCGGCCTGCACCGGCACCTCGAAGGCCTGCCGCGGGATCAGCTCCTTGAGCTTGGCGACGAGCCGTACGCCGTACGCGTACGCCTGGTCCTTGTGGGTGATCGCGGAGAACGCGTCCACCTTGTCGCCGTGCAGCAGGATGTCGACCTTGACCAGGGAGCTGGTCTGCTCGCCCGTGGGCTCGTAGTCCAGCGAGGCGTAGCCGCGGGTCTTGGACTTCAGCTGGTCGAAGAAGTCGAAGACGATCTCCGCGAGCGGCAGCGTGTAGCGGATCTCGACGCGGTCCTCCGAGAGGTAGTCCATGCCGAGCAGGGTGCCGCGCCGGGTCTGGCACAGCTCCATGATCGAGCCGATGAACTCGGTGGGCGCGAGGATGGTGGCCCGCACGACCGGCTCGAAGACCTCGTTGATCTTGCCCTCGGGGAACTCGCTCGGGTTGGTGACCGTGTGCTCGCTGCCGTCCTCCATGACCACGCGGTAGACCACGTTGGGGGCGGTGGCGATCAGGTCGAGCCCGAACTCGCGCTCCAGCCGCTCCCGGATCACGTCCAGGTGCAGCAGGCCGAGGAAACCGACGCGGAAGCCGAAGCCGAGGGCCGCGGAGGTCTCCGGCTCGTAGACCAGCGCGGCGTCGTTGAGCTGCAGCTTGTCGAGCGCCTCGCGCAGCTCGGGGTAGTCGGAGCCATCGAGCGGATACAGCCCGGAGAAGACCATCGGCTTGGGGTCCTTGTACCCGCCGAGAGCCTCCGTGGCGCCCTTGCTCTGGCTGGTGACGGTGTCACCGACCTTGGACTGCCGGACGTCCTTCACACCGGTGATGAGGTAACCCACCTCACCGACCCCCAGCCCGTCGGCGGGGAGCATCTCGGGCGAGTTGACGCCGATCTCCAGCAGTTCGTGCGTGGCGCCGGTGGACATCATCCTGATGCGCTCGCGCTTGTTGAGCTGGCCGTCGATGACACGCACATACGTCACGACACCGCGGTAGGAGTCGTAGACCGAGTCGAAGATCATCGCGCGGGCGGGCGCGTCGGCGACACCGACCGGCGCCGGGATCTCCTTGACGACCTTGTTCAGCAGCGCGTCGACGCCGAGACCGGTCTTCGCGGAGACCTTGAGGACGTCCTCGGGGTCGCAGCCGACCAGGTTCGCCAGCTCCTCGGCGAACTTCTCCGGCTGGGCGGCCGGCAGGTCGATCTTGTTCAGCACCGGGATGATCGTGAGGTCGTTCTCCATCGCCAGGTAGAGGTTGGCGAGGGTCTGCGCCTCGATGCCCTGGGCGGCGTCGACGAGGAGGATGGTCCCCTCACAGGCGGCGAGCGACCGCGAGACCTCGTAGGTGAAGTCGACGTGCCCCGGGGTGTCGATCATGTTGAGGATGTGGGTCGTGCCCTGGTCGGGGCCCTCGGTGGGGGCCCAGGGCAGACGCACCGCCTGGGACTTGATCGTGATGCCGCGCTCGCGCTCGATGTCCATCCGGTCGAGGTACTGAGCACGCATCTGCCGCTGCTCGACCACACCGGTCAGCTGGAGCATCCGGTCGGCGAGCGTGGACTTGCCGTGGTCGATGTGCGCGATGATGCAGAAATTGCGGATCAGAGCCGGGTCGGTACGGCTCGGCTCGGGCACATGGTTAGGGGTCGCGGGCACGCAGGGTCCTGTCTCTTGAGGCGCCTTATGCCTCGGGTCGGATCGATACGTAGTCTCCATGGTCCCACGCGGAGGGACCGGGCACCGTTTTGGGCCGCTCGCAGGGCCACTGGTACTGTAGATGGCTGTGCCTCATGCCCTCTCGGCGTGAGGCGCGTCAGAGAAATTTGGATCACCGGTACGGGACCTCCGCGGCCCCGCACCTGAACCTGAAAAGGCTCCTTCGTGGCGAACATCAAGTCCCAGATCAAGCGGATCAAGACCAACGAGAAGGCTCGGCTGCGCAACAAGGCCGTCAAGTCCTCCCTGAAGACCGCGATCCGCAAGGCCCGCGAGGCCGCTGCCGCGGGTGACGTCGAGAAGGCCACCGAGCTGCAGCGCGCTGCCGCGCGTGCGCTCGACAAGGCCGTCTCGAAGGGCGTCATCCACAAGAACCAGGCCGCCAACAAGAAGTCGGCGCTTGCTTCCAAGGTCACGTCCCTCAAGGGCTGAACCCCCTTTTTGATCTGACCGCCGGAAGGACCCAGAGCGGGCCCTCTCTCATCCGCTCCCGCCCGGCACCCCGAGCCTGTACGCGGCCTGCGTTCGCCACGCGGGTACGGGCTCACCAGCTTGAACCAAGGCCTCGGCGCTCCCCCTTCCCCAGGGTGGGCACCGGGGCCTTTGGCATGCGGGCGGCTTTGCGGCCCGCCTCACAGCCGACCGATTCGGGTGGGCGGGTGCGAAACGGGGGCCGGGGGCGGGGGCGGAGTCCCTGGCCGGGTCTGGGGCAACGGGGGCCGGGGCCGAGGCTCTGGCCGGGTCTGGGGCAACGGGCGCCGGGGGCGGGGGCCCTGGCTGGGTCCGGGGCAACGGGTTCCAGGGGCGGGGGCCCTGGCTGGGTCCGGGGCAACGGGTTCCAAGGGCCGAGGCCCTGGCCCGGTCTGGGGCAGAGCCCCGGGATCAGCTAGCCGCGCCCGCGAGACCGGGCAGCCCGAGCGATCACCACAACGGCCTTCTCCAACGCGTACTCGGGATCATCCCCACCGCCCTTCACACCCGCGTCGGCCTCGGCAACGGCGCGCATCGCCACCGCGACCCCGTCCGGCGTCCACCCCCGCATCTGCTGCCGCACCCGATCGATCTTCCACGGCGGCATCCCCAGCTCCCGAGCCAGATCGGCCGGCCGCCCCCCTCGCGCGGAGGACAGCTTCCCGATCGCCCGCACTCCCTGGGCCAGCGCACTGGTGATCATCACCGGCGCCACTCCCGTCGCCAGCGACCATCTCAGCGCCTCCAGCGCCTCCGCCGTACGCCCCTCCACGGCCCGGTCGGCGACCGTGAAGCTGGACGCCTCGGCCCGGCCGGTGTAGTACCGCCCGACGACCGCCTCGTCGATCGTCCCCTCCACATCGGCGACCAGCTGGGAGACCGCCGAGGCCAGCTCCCGCAGATCGCTGCCGATGGCGTCGCACAGCGCCTGGCACGCCTCCGCAGTGGCCGACCGGCCGAACGCGCGGAACTCGCCCCGCACGAAGGCCAGCCGGTCCGCCGGCTTGGTCATCTTCGGACAGGCCACCTCCCGCGCCCCCGCCTTGCGCGCGGCGTCCAGCAGCCCCTTGCCCTTGGCTCCGCCCGCGTGCAGCAGCACGAGGGTGATCTCCTCGGCGGGCGCCCCGAGATACGCCTTCACGTCCTTGACCGTGTCGGCGGACAGGTCCTGCGCATTGCGTACGACCACGACTTTCCGCTCGGCGAAGAGCGAAGGACTCGTGAGCTCGGCGAGCGTGCCGGGCTGCAACTGGTCCGGGGTGAGGTCGCGTACGTCCGTGTCGGCGTCGGCGGCCTTGGCGGCGGCCACCACCTCCCGCACGGCACGGTCGAGCAGGAGGTCCTCCTGGCCCACGGCGAGTGTCACCGGGGCGAGAGGGTCGTCATTCGCAGTCTTCCTGGCCATCGCTCAAAGCATCCCATGCGGCACTGACAACGAACCGGCCCGGCACCCTGACCGGTCCCGGACCGCACCCCGAGTCCGCGTCGGGGTCGTCACGGCTCCTCGCGCCAGCCGTCCCACTCCCCGGCGAACTCGTCCAGCTCCGCGGGGTCCAGCCGCTTGCCCTCGTCCCGCAGGACCACCAGCCACTGCGCGTCCTCGGCGTCGTCCTCGCCGGCCAGCGCATCCCGGACGAGCTGGGGCTCCTCGTCCAGGCCGAACCGCTCGCCGAGCGCCTCGGCCGCCTCCTCGGCGGCATCCCGGTCGGGCAGCACCAGCACATGTCTCACATCGCTCACGGCCCCATTCTCCGGCACGGCACGGAAGGCCTTGGACGGCCCCGTACGACCAGGTCAGCCTGGGGGACGAGCCGCACATCCAGAACGACCCGTGAGGGTCAGAACGACCCGTGGGGGGTCAGGAACGACCCGTGGGGGTCCGTGGGGGGCCGTGGAGGTCCGTAGCGCCTGTGACGACCTCGCGCCCCATTGCCGCCTCAGGAGTTGAGGTGCGGGTGGCGCACAGTCGGCACACGGCCCAGCTCGATCCCGAACCGCTCCCGGTACGCCGTCAGCACCTCCTCGTCCGTCTCCAGCTCCCGTGTCTCGCGCTGCCCGTCGCCGGCCGTCGTCTTCAGCACCCGTCCGCTGAGCGTGACCCTCCCTCCGTCCTCGGTGACCCGCGAGCAGACCAGCGACCGGGTGAAGTGCGACAGCGGCGAGGTGCTGTGCCACCAGGCACCGGCCGCGAAGTCCCCGAGCACCCGGGCTCGTGTCTCCAGCCGGTACTGCGGCCTGCCGTCCCGTACGACGTCCAGGTCCCCGGCACCGGCCGGACCGCCGCCGCGCACCCCGGCCGCGTCCGGCCCGGCCTCCACCACCCGGAACACCCCGCCCGGGTCTGCCTGCTCCCCTCGTTCCCCGTAACTCAACGGGTAGTGGCTGTGCGTCCCGAACCCGACGTCGGCGAGCCAGGTGTCCCCCTCCACCGTCCGCACGCGCAGGGCGAGATGGTCGTACGGGATGCCGAGCCGCACCTCGTCGCCGTACACGCGTGCCGCGAGCAGTTCCACCCCGTAGCCGAGAGCGGCGAGCAACGCGCCGAACGAGCCGTTCAGTTCGTAACAGAAGCCACCCCGCCCGCGGCCGATCAGCTTGTCCAGCAGCCGCTCCTCCTCCAGCGCGATCTCCTCGCCGAGGTGGATCGACAGGTTCTCGAAGGGGACGGTCCGCAGATGCCGGAGATGGAGCTCGCGCAGCGCCTGCCCGGTGGGCCGCTGCGGGCGCTCGGCCCCGATCCGGCGGAGGTAGGCGTCGACCTGGCGTGAGTTCATGCACCCCAGTCTGGGCGAACACCCGGTCCTCAGCCCCTCGCCACCCGTACCTCCCCACCCGGCCCTCCCGTCCCTCCGACCGCGAGCTCCCCGTCCCGGTCGGTGCGCAGCACCAGCGCCCCGCCCGCCCGCAGCGCCGCCACGGTCGCCGGTGCCGGGTGCCCATAGGGGTTGTCGGCACCGCAGGAGATGAGCGCCACCCGGGGAGCCACGAGCCGTATCAGCTCCGGGTCCTGGTAGGCCGAGCCGTGATGGGCCACCTTCAGTACGTCCACTCCGGCCAGCTCGGCCGCCGCCGGCGACCGTGACAACGCCTGCTGGGCCGGTGGTTCGAGATCGCCCAGCAACAGCAGCCGCAGTCCGCCCGAGCGGACCAGCATCGCGACGCTGGCGTCGTTCGGACCGTCGGGCTCCGGCACCGGTCCGGGCCATGCCGGGGCCTGTGGGTCCGCGGGCAACCGCGCGCTCGGCGGGGGCCACAGGACCCTCCAGGACAGCGCTCCGGTGCGCCGCTCCTCTCCCGCGACGGCCCGCGTGACCGGGATGTGCCGCGCCGCCGCCTGCCTTCTGACGAACTCGGCCTGGTCTGCGGGTTCCTCGAAGCCCGTCGTCTCGATCGCGGCCACGGAACGGCCTCGCAGCACGCCGGGCAGTCCCGCCACGTGGTCGGCGTGGAAATGGGTCAGGACGAGGAGCGGGACGCGCGTGATGCCCAGCTGGCGCAGACAGTGGTCGACCAGCGCCGGATCGGGTCCGGCGTCCACGACCACTCCGGCTCCCTCCCCCGCCGCCAGTACCGTCGCGTCGCCCTGCCCGACATCGCACATCGCGAACCGCCAGCCCGGCGGCGGCCAGCCCGTGATCACCCGGGTCAGCGGCGCCGGCCGCACCACCGCCAGCAGGAGCAGCAAGCCGAGCAGCCCGCACCACCAGGGGTGCCGCGTGAGCCGCCGGCCGGCCAGAACGACGGCCACGGTGACGGCCGCCAGCGCGAGCGCCCCCGGCCAGTTGCCCGGCCAGTCCACTCCCGCGCCGGGCAGCGCCGCCCCCGTCCGGGCCACGCCGGCGATCCACCCGGCGGGCCAACTCGCGCACCAGGCCAGCGCCTTGGCCGGTGGCATCGCCACCGGCGCCGTCATGAGCGCCCCGAACCCCAGCACCGTGGCCGGCGCCACCGCCACCTCGGCCAGCAGGTTGCACGGCACCGCCACCAGGCTCACCCGCGCCGACAGCACCGCCGTGACCGGGGCGCACACCGCCTGTGCCGCGGCGGCCGCCGCCAGCGCCTCCGCGAGCCTCGGCGGCACCCGGCGCCGCCGCAGCGCCTCGCTCCAGCCCGGTGCAAGGACGAGCAGCGCGCCGGTGGCCAGCACGGACAGCAGGAAGCCGTAACTGCGCGCCAGCCAGGGGTCGTAGAGCACCAGTAGCAGGACGGCCGTGGCCAGTGCCGGGATCAGGGATCGGCGGCGCCCGGTGGCCAGGGCGAGCAGCGCGACCGCGCCACAGGCGGCGGCCCGCAGCACGCTGGGGTCGGGCCGGGCCACCACCACGAATCCCAGCGTGAGCACCCCGGCGAGCAGTGCGGTCGACCGCAGCGAGAGCCCGAGCCGCGGGGCCAGGCCACGGCGCTCGACCCGCTGGGCCAGTCCGGGTGGCCCGATGAGCAGTGCGAGCAGCACGGTGAGGTTGCTGCCGGACACGGCCAGCGTGTGCGCCAGGTCCGTGTCCTTGAACGCGTCGTCCAGCTCGGGCGTGATCCGTGAGGTGTCCCCGACGACCAGCCCGGGAAGGAGCGCCCGAGCGTCCCCCGGCAGACCGTCGGTCGCCTCCCGCAGCCCGGCCCTGAGCCGTCCCGCGAGCCGTTGCGTCCCGCTGGGCCCCGCCACGATCCGCGGCCCCGGGCGGCCACGCACCCGCAGCACGGCCGCGGTCCCGTCCCCGCCCGTCAGCGCGGGCGCCAGCCGTCCACCCACCCGCAGCCGCGTGGACGGCAACAACCCGAGCCAGGCGTCCCGGGCACCGCGCATATCCCGGGCGACGGCTCCCGCCACACCCCGCGCATCCCGGGGGACGGCCCCCGCCGCACGCCTCCCCGTCGATCTGCCGGCCGGCGCCGCGCTCCCTTCCGGCGCGGGAACTTCCCCGTCGATGACCAGCAGCACCGGAGTCCGTGTGCGCACGCTCGTCGCGTCGCTCCGCTCGACGCTCCGCACCTCCGCCCGGGCCAGCACAGCCACCGGCGCCGCGTGATCGCCACGCACCCGCGGCCTGCTCAGCCAGGGGTCGCCGCTCACCTCGACCTCAGCGGTCACGGTCGCGTACCGCCGGGCCAGCTCGGGCACCGGACCGCGCCGTACGTCCGCCCCGTGCAGCCCGGCCGAGGCGGCCGCCGCGGCGACGCAGAGCAGCACGGCGGCGACCGGAGCACGGGTCCAGCCGAACCGTCCGCGCACCCGCCCAGCCTGGGCCTGCTGCTCGGTCCGTCCGGCCCGCCCGGGCTGTCCGGGCTGTCCGAGCCATCCGGGCCTCCGCGCCAACAACAGCACGACCCCGCCCACCAGGCAGAAGGCCGCGATCGCGGCCGTCCACACCGTCGGCGTGTCCAGCGTCAGGGCCGCCGTGGCCCAGGCCGCGAGCGCGGGCGGCACCAGGCGCAGGTCCATGGGGCCCGCCCGCTCGCCCGGCGCGGTGCCGTGCTCCTCGGGGCCGTCGCCCACGGCACCTCCGGGACCCGTTTCCCCGGGCAGGCCACCTCCACGCCCCGCATCCGCGCGTACGCCGGTCCTTCCGCGCCCCGGCGGCCCGTGGTCGATCACGCGGCTCATGGCCGTACCAGGTTCCGTAGATCGCTGAAGCGGCGGTCGCCGATGCCGTTGACCTCGCGCAGTTCGTCCACCGAGCGGAAACCGCCGTGCTGGGTGCGGTATTCGATGATGTGCTGCGCCAGGACCGGACCGACTCCGGGCAGTGTGTCGAGCTGGTCCGCCGTGGCCGTATTGAGCGATACGGGCGCCGCGGGGCCCGCGCCGGACGGTCCGGAGGCCGGTCCGGACGCAGGGCCCGGTGGAGCCACCGCCCCGGCGGGGGCGCCGACGACGACCTGTTCGCCGTCGACCAGGAAGCGGGCCCGGTTGAGGCCGTCGGTGCTCACGCCCGGACGGACGCCACCGGCTGCTCGCAGTGCGTCGGCCACCCGGGAGCCGGCCGGCAACCGCCGGATCCCCGGTTTGCGGACCTTGCCGCTGACGTCCACGACGATCTGCCCGCCGGGTGTCGGCGAGGCTCCCGCACCGGAACCCTCACCGGAACCGGCACCGGCCTTCGCGTCATGCCCGTTCTTGGCGAAGGGCCTCTCGGCACGCACCACTTGAGGAGCGCTCACGGACTCGGTCCGCCCGGCCCAGAAGTGCTGCACCGCGAACACGGCGGCGACCACGAGCACCACGGCGAGCGCCACGACTCCTCGCCGCTCCACTCCGTACCGAGCCTGTAGCCACACCGGCATCCGCTCCCGCAACGCCAGTCCGGCCCGTTCCCTCCAGCCGGGGCCGACGGGGCCTGGCGGCTCCAATGGGCCTACGGCTCCCGCTGGTTCGGGGTCGTGGGCCAGTGCGGGAGTCGGCTCGTCCGTCGGCACGGCGTTCGGTGGGGCGGTCGGGCGGGGCGCGGCCGTGGTCGTCGCCGGTGTCGCCCTGCTCAGCCAAGGCGCCCGCCCCATGACCGATGTCGTCGCCGATGTCGTTGCCGTCGCCGGAGCCGTCGACGTACGCACGGAACCTTCCCCGTCCAGCACGAGCGCCTCGCCGTCCAGCGCTGAGCCCTCGCCGTCCGGCGCGAGCCCCTCTCCGTCCGGCGCGAGCCCGTCTCCGTCCGGCGGGCCGTTCCCCGACTCCCGCCACCGGACGGCCCGTTCACCGAAGAGGAGTTCCGCTCGGCGGCGCAGTTCCTCGGCCGGTGCCGGCGGGCGGTGGCGGGCGCGGCGGTCGTGGACGCCGCGGCGGTGGCGGATGCGGCCGTCGGACGTGGGACCACGGCCGGGGCCGCTGGTCGGAGTGGCTGTGCGTGAACGTGATCGAAGTGCCATGCGACGAGGATGGGACATCCCGCCGATGCGCGATGATCTTGGTCAATTCCCGGGGACGACCGCCCGGTTGTGGATAACTCCGCCACCCGTACGAGCGATGGGGACAGTTGAGTGAAAGGGTCAGCGGGGGGAGACCACAGCTCCGAGCAGCCCTGGACCGGTGTGTGCCCCGATCACCGCCCCGACCTCGCTGACATGGAGGTCGGCCAGGCCCGGCACCCGTTCCCGCAGCCGGTCGGCGAGCGCGGCGGCACGGTCGGGAGCGGCGAGATGGTGGACGGCGATGTCGACCTCGGCACTGCCCGCCCGCTCGGCGGCGATCTCCTCCAGACGCGCGATGGCCTTGGACGCCGTACGGACCTTCTCGAGCAGCTCGATGCGGCCGCCGTCCAGCTGGAGCAGCGGTTTGACGGCGAGCGCGGATCCGAGCAGGGCCTGCGCGGCTCCGATGCGGCCGCCGCGGCGCAGATAGTCGAGGGTGTCGACATAGAAGTAGGCGGACGTGCCCGCGGCCCGCTTCTCGGCTGCCGTGACGGCCTCGTCGATCGTGCCGCCGGCTTCGGCGGCCTCGGCCGCGGCGAGCGCGCAGAAGCCGAGGGCCATCGCGACCATCCCGGTGTCCACCACCCGTACCGGCACCGGTGCCTGGCGCGCCGCGAGGACCGCCGCGTCGTAGGTGCCGGACAACTCGGCGGACAGGTGCAGGGAGACGATTCCGCCGGCGCCGGACTCGGCGACCCTGCGGTAGGTTTCGGCGAACACCTCGGGGCTCGGGCGCGAGGTCGTGACGGCACGCCGCTTCTGCAGGGCTTGGGCCAGTGAGCGGGTCGAGATCTCGGTGCCCTCTTCGAGTGCCTGGTCACCGAGGACCACGGTCAGGGGTACCGAGGTGATGCCGTGACGCTCCATCGTCCGCGGCGGCAGGTAGGCCGTTGAATCGGTGACGATCGCGACATGGCGGGACATGAGCTGGAGGTTACCTGCCGTAGCGCTCGCGCGGCAGCCCGGCCCCCATGCGGCGGGCCGGGAGCGGCCGGCTCAGGTGGTGCTTTCGGGGCGGGGCTTCTTCTGCCAGAGGTAGGCGAGGCGTGAGGACGGCGGAGTGATCGCCTGCGGCGCGGGCTCCTTGGCGGAGCGGTGTGTCCGGGAGCGGGCGTTGTACGCCGCCGGGCCGTCGGCAGTGGAGGCAGCGGACCCGTCGCGCCCCTGTCCGGGCGCCGGTGCGGGCCCGGCCGGGGTCCAGTGGCGCAGGGCGTCCGCCTCGATGTCTATCTGGTCGCTGAGCGCGCCCAGATCGTCGTCGCCGAAACGGCGGGCCCGGTCGCGGACGGCCCAGCGCAGTGAGTCCGCGGACTTGGTGATGCGCTCGGTGCGGCTGCGCAACTCGGGCAGCCGTGCGGTGAGCTCGGCTCGGTCGGGCTCCGACTCCAGTCGCCTGAGGTCTGCGTCCAGCTCGCGCCCGTGCGTGCTGAGCCGCTGGAAGAGGCCGAGGGACTCCTTCAGCGACTCGTCCTCGGCCGCGCCCGCGTGCAGCGCGTCCTGAGTGGCGCGCATGGAGGTGCGCAGCGCGAGCCGCAGCTGTGCGATCTCGGCGGCCGGGCCGACCTGGACGAAGGACTTGGCGCGCAGGGTGTGGTCCTCGACCGTACGGCGGGCCTGCTCGATCGTCCGGTCCACCCCGCGCTTGGCGGCGCCGACCGCCTTGACCGTGGCGTACGCGCCCAGGCCGATGAACAGCAGGAAGAGCAGGGCGAACACGGCGATCAGTGTTTCCATGACGCTCCTCCTCGGGCGGGTGCGGCACACGCCGCTGCGCTTTCCACGGTAAACGCAGCGGGCAGGCCCGGAGTTCCATCAGAACCCCGAACCTGCCCGTAGGGGACTACCCCGATGCCGGTCGTCGCCGGCGTACGGTCCTCACACCGGAACGCGTCCGGTCATCAGGCGGGAACGATGTTCACCAGCTTCGGCGCCCGGACGATCACCTTGCGGATGCCCGCGCCGTCCAGCGCCGCGACGACCTTCTCGTCGGCCAAGGCCACCTTCTCCAGCTCCTCCTCGGAGATGGCCGGCGGCACCTCCAGACGGGCCTTGACCTTGCCCTTGATCTGCACGACACAGGTCACGGTCTCGTCCACGACGTAGGCCGGGTCGGCGACCGGGAAGTCCTGGTGGACGACCGAGTCGGTGTGCCCCAGCTTGCGCCACAGTTCCTCGGCGATGTGCGGGGCCAGCGGGGCGGCCATCAGCACCAGCGACTCGGCCACGGAGTGCGGCACCGCGGTCCCGGCCTTGGTCAGGTGGTTGTTCAGCTCGGTGACCTTGGCGATGGCGGTGTTGAAGCGCAGGCCCTCCAGGTCCTGGCGCACACCGTCGATCGCCTTGTGCAGGGCGCGCAGGGTCTCCTCGTCCGGCTCGGCGTCGATGACGGTGACCTCGCCGGTGTTCTCGTCGACGATGTTGCGCCACAGCCGCTGCAGCAGCCGGAACTGGCCGACCACCGCGCGCGTGTCCCACGGCCGGGAGACGTCCAGCGGACCCATGGCCATCTCGTACAGGCGCAGGGTGTCCGCGCCGTACTCGGCGCAGATCTCGTCCGGGGTCACCGCGTTCTTCAGCGACTTGCCCATCTTGCCCAGCAGGCGGGAGACCTTCTCGCCCTGGTAGTAGTAGGCGCCGTCGCGCTCCTCCACCTCGGCGGCAGGTACCGCGATGCCACGGCTGTCGCGGTAGACGTAGGCCTGGATCATGCCCTGGTTGAACAGCTTGTGGAACGGCTCGGCCGACGAGACGTGGCCCAGGTCGTACAGGACCTTGGACCAGAAGCGGGCGTACAGCAGGTGCAGCACGGCGTGCTCGGCGCCGCCGACGTACAGGTCGACACCGCCGTGCGGCTGGCCCTCGCGCGGGCCCATCCAGTACTGCTCGATCTCGGGGTCGACCAGCTGCTGTTCGTTGTGCGGGTCCAGGTAGCGGAACTCGTACCAGCAGGAGCCCGCCCAGTTGGGCATGGTGTTGGTCTCGCGGCGGTACTTCTTCGGCCCGTCGCCCAGGTCCAGGGTGACGTCGACCCACTCCTCGTTGCGCGACAGCGGGGTCTCGGGCTGGGTGTTCGCGTCGTCCGGGTCGAAGGTGCGCGGGCTGTAGTCCTCGACCTCGGGCAGCTCCAGCGGCAGCATCGACTCGGGCAGCGCGTGGGCGACACCGTCCTCGTCGTAGACGATCGGGAAGGGCTCGCCCCAGTAGCGCTGCCGGCTGAACAGCCAGTCACGCAGACGGAAGTTGACGGTGCCCTCGCCGATGCCCTTGTCCTGCAGCCACTCGGTGATGCGGGCCTTGGCCTCGACGACACCCAGTCCGTCCAGGGAGACCTCGTCGCTCGCCGAGTTGACCAGCTTCGCCTCGTACGCCACGAAGGCGTCGTCCCACGTCGAGGTCTCGGTGGGGCGGCCGTCGGTCGGCTCGACCACGCAGCGGATCGGCAGCTCGAAGGCGCGTGCGAAGGCGAAGTCACGGCTGTCGTGCGCCGGGACGGCCATGATGGCGCCGGTGCCGTAGCCCATCAGGACGTAGTCGGCGATGAAGACGGGGATCCGCTCGCCGTTGGCCGGGTTGGTCGCGAACGCGCCGGTGAAGACGCCTGTCTTGTCCTTGGCCTCGGCCTGGCGCTCGACGTCGGACTTCGAGGCGGCCTGGGCGCGGTAGGCGGCGACGGCCTCGGCCGGGGTGGCGTGGCCGCCGGTCCACACCTCGTGGGTGCCCTCGGGCCATGCCTCGGGGGTGAACTTCTCCACCAGCGGGTGCTCGGGCGCCAGCACCATGTAGGTGGCGCCGAACAGGGTGTCCTGGCGGGTGGTGAAGATCGTGATGTGCTCGCCGTCGATCGGGAAGTCGACGCGGGCGCCCTCGCTGCGGCCGATCCAGTTGCGCTGCTGCAGCTTGATGGCCTCGGGCCAGTCCAGCTCTTCCAGGTCCTCCAGCAGCCGGTCGGCGTAGGCGGTGATGCGCATGTTCCACTGGCGCAGCTTGGCCTTGAAGACCGGGTAGTTGCCGCGTTCGGAGCGGCCGTCGGCGGTGACCTCCTCGTTGGCCAGCACGGTGCCCAGGCCCGGGCACCAGTTGACCGGCGCCTCGGAGGCGTAGGCCAGGCGGTACTCGCCCAGGATGTCGGCGCGCTCGCGGGCGCTCAGCTCGCTCCACGCGCGCGTGGAGCCCGGAATGGCGCGCTCACCGGACTCGAACTGCGCGATCAGCTCGGAGATCGGGCGGGCCTTCCTCGCCTCCTCGTCGTACCAGGAGTTGAAGATCTGCAGGAAGATCCACTGGGTCCACTTGTAGTACTCCGGGTCGATCGTGGCGAAGGACCGGCGCTTGTCGTGCCCCAGGCCCAGCCGGCGCAGCTGGGCCTTCATGTTCTCGATGTTGGCCTCGGTAGACACACGCGGGTGCGTGCCGGTCTGCACGGCGTACTGCTCGGCGGGCAGGCCGAAGGCGTCGAAGCCCAGGGTGTGCAGGACGTTGTGCCCGGTCATGCGCTGGAACCGGGCGAAGACGTCGGTGGCGATGTAGCCCAGCGGGTGGCCTACGTGCAGGCCCGCACCGGAGGGGTACGGGAACATGTCCATGATGAACTTCTTGGGCCTGGCGACCAGCTCGGCGTCGCCCGTCAGGTCGCCCTTGGGGTTCGGCGCCGCATAGGTGCCGTCGGCGTCCCAGAAGTCCTGCCAGCGTGCCTCGATCTCGGCTGCCATGGCGGCCGTGTAGCGGTGCGGCGCGGCCTCCGCCGACGTGGCGGCGGCAGCGGGGTTCGTCTCGCTCATGATCCTCAAAGCTCCATCGATCGTCTCTGCCTGCGGAAATGAAAAAACCCCTCGCACAGGAGGGGACGCCGCGCCGATGCCGACCTCACGGTTCGACCGGGGGTCGGTACTGATCAGCGCGGCCCGCTAAGCAGAAGGCGTACGGCACGCATGGCGCTAGGGTACCGCAGGCCTTGAGCGAGCGGCGACGGCCTTGAGCAAGCCGCGGCGCGCTTCCGTACCCCTTGTGGACATGCCAGGAAGCGAGGAGGCGGAGCTGAACCAAGGTCAACAATTACTTCGCGTACCGTCCACTAAGGGACATCGCCCCAGTCACATTGTCCGTTGATAACAGTGCAATAACTCAAACCCCGTACTGATCGGTATGGCTCCACTTAGAGTTCGGCAGCGGGACCGCTTTCCCGAAACTGCTCGGAGTTGCCCCCATGAACCCTCGTCGTAGTACCCGCTCCCTCCCCAAACCGGGCCGCTCGGCCTATGGGGTGGCGACCGCCGTTGCCCTGCTGCTGATACCCGTGAGCGTGCTGGTCGGAGGCAGCCAGTACGTCGATTTCCTGAACTTCGGCGCGGGCGTGATGTCCCTGGTCTCGCTCAGCTGCTCGGTGATCTGGGGCCTGTTCGCCCAGGACCGGATCTTCCTGAACATCCGGCAGCGGATCGTCGGCCAGGCGGTGCACCGCACACTGGGGATCGCCTCGATCGCGTTCCTCCTGCTGCACATCGTCACGAAGATCGCACTCGGCCACACGCGCGTGATCGCCGCGATCATCCCGTTCTCGCTCGGCATCACCGGAATCGGCGGCTTGATCGGACTGGGCTCGGTGGCGGGCCTGCTGATGATCTTCGTGGGCGTCACCGGCGCCCTGCGCAGCAATTTCGCCACCCCGGCACCGGTCGCCGCCCGCTGGCGTGCCATGCACATGCTGTCCTACCCGGCCTGGTGCGCCGCGCTGGTCCACGGGCTCTACGCGGGCCGCCCGGTGAAGAGCCCCCTCTTCACGTACCTGTACGCGCTGTCCCTGCTCGCGGTCATTGCCGCCCTCGCTCTGCGCGCCGCCCCGCGCCCGGTCAAGCGCAGGGTCGCCGACCGGCTGGTGGCGCTGTTCGGCAGCTCGGAGCGGCCGGGGCTCGAGGAGCTGGACGCGAGCCGTTCCCGGGCGGCCGAACCGGCGTCGGCGGGCTTCAAGGGCCGGCGTGAACCCAGGGCGGCAGCCGCCCCGTCCGCGCCGCTGTACCAGTCCCCCGTCGCACCCGCCGCCGAACCCGCGTCGGGCTTCGCGGCCGCCTACCGCGCCGTCTCCACGCCGGGCCGCTCCCGGCAGTCGTACACCGGACAGACCGCGCGCATGGACCTGCCGCTGGACATGCAGGCCACGGAGGCCATCCCGCGCGTGGACGGCCCCGCCGGCACCTCGGGCAGCTGGCCGATCCCGTCCCCGCCGCCGGTCGGCGAGGCCCCGCCGTCCGCGTACGACCCACTCCAGGACACCGGACACACCATCCCGGTCTACAACGATTCGGGCGCTGCCGCATACGGCGGAAGTGACATGTACGACAACGGTGAGACAAACGGCCTCTACGGCACGTACAACGCCAGTGACACGTACAACAGCGGTCCCGCTACCGAATCGCTGCCCGGCGTGTCCTACGACACACCGGGTTCGGGCGAACCTTGGAACACGCCGTCCGGAGGCTTTAAGTGAACGAGGCCCTGCCCGACGTCCCCGAAGTCCGCGTGGTCGGCCTTCCCCAGCTCACGTCGGGCTTCGACCTTGTGGAACGACTCGACCTGCCCATGCACCTGAAGGTGCACGGGCCGCTCGACCCGCTCGGCGGCGAGCAACTCGCGCAGCTCGCCGAACGCATCAACCTCAAGGGCCGCGGCGGCGCGGGCTTCCCCTTCCACAAGAAGCTGCGCTCGGTCGCCGAGTCGGCGATCAAGCGCGGGGTGCGGCCGGTCGTCGTGGTCAACGGCAGCGAGGACGAACCGGCCTGCCGCAAGGACACGGTGCTGATCAACCGCGCCCCGCACCTGATCCTGGACGGCGCGTTGCTGTGCGCCGAGGCGCTCGGCGCGCGGACGCTCGTGATCGGTGTCACACGGGAGTCGACACAGCGCTCGATGGAGGCCGCGCTCGCCGAACGTGGGCTGAGCAACAGCCGTAGATCGGCGCTACGCGCGTGGGTGCAGCGCAACCCGGTGCGCATGGTCACCGGTGCCGCCGCCTCGCTGATCCGCTCGGTCGACGGCGGCCCGGCGATCCCGCCCGGCCGCAAGATCAGCGCCTCGCAGAGCGGCGTCGGCGGCGCGCCCACCCTGCTGTCGAACGCGGAGACGTTCGCGCAGCTGGCCATCGCCGCCCGCATCGGCCCCGAGCGCTACGGCAACACCGGCCTGTACGACGAGCCGGGAACCGTCATGCTGACCGTGTCCGGCGCGGTCGCCCGCCCGATGGTGATCGAGGTCCCGACGGGCGTGCCGCTGCGGTACGTGCTGCAGCTGGCGGGCGCCCCGCCGGTGCCGCAGGGCGTGCTGACCGGCGGCTACCACGGCAAGTGGATCGACGCGGCGACCGTCAACGAGGCGATCGTCTCCCGCAACTCGCTGGACGCGGTGGGCGGTTCGCTGGGCGCGGGCGCGATCCTGCCGATCAGCCAGGAGACCTGCCCGCTGGGCGAGTCACTGCGGGTGGCGCAGTGGCTGGCCGAGGAGAGCGCCGGTCAGTGCGGCCCCTGTTACCTCGGGCTGCCGGCCGCGGCGCGCGGCTTGGAGGACATTCTGAACGGCGGCGGTCCGGCCGCCCTGGAGGCGCTGAAGCAGGTCGCGAAGAACGTCAAGCGCCGGGGCGCGTGTTCGCATCCGGACGGCTCGGCGATGTTCCTGGAGTCGACCATCAAGGCGTTCACCGACGACCTGGCCGCGCATGTCCTCGGAAACGGCTGCGGACGGCCCGTGGAGGGCGTTCTGCCGCTCTTCGAGGGAGGCAGGGCCCCTACGGGCATACCGGGCGGCGGAGAGCCCGAGGAGACCGGCGCAAGCCGTCAGAAGATCTACGTCGACTGGACGCTGTGCCGGGGTCACGGGCTGTGCGCCGACATCCTCCCCGAGGTGTTCGAACTCGGCGCCGACGGTTTCCCGACCGTCGCCCAGGCGCAGGTGCCGCGTTACGCGGAGGCGAAGGCGCTGCGTGCGGTGCGCCGCTGCCCGGCGCTCGCCCTGCGCATCGAGGAGGACACCCGCGGGCAGGCGCCCTCCCGCAACCTGCCGGTCGTCTCCCAGGGCCGGGGCCGGCGCGCCCTCGGCCGCTGAGCACACGAAGGGGGGCGGGGGGCCCCCGGGGGGGGGCCCGCCCCCCCCCCGCCAACCCCGGCCCCCCCGGGGGCTCCAACCCCCCCGGCGGCCCAAAAAATCGATGTTGCGAGAAGTAGATGAC